>JAFASB010000434.1 GCA_019244985.1 Acidimicrobiia bacterium
GTCGCCTTCGGCTACAACCTGGTGTTCGCGTCGACGCGCATCGTCAACTTCGCCCAGGGGTCGATGCTCGTTGTCGCCGGCTACATCGCCTTCGCGGTGACGCGGGCCGGCCTGCCGATCTGGGGCGCGTTCTTCGTCTCCATCCTGGCGTCGCTGGCGGTCGGCGTTCTCGTCGAGATCGTCGCCATCAAGCCCCTGGGCCGGTTCGACCCCAGCACGAACGTGGGGTGGATCCTCACGACGTTCGGCGTCGGGCTCATCGCCGTCGACGTGATCAAGAAGACGGTCGGCGCCGAAGCCCGCCGGCTGCCGCCGCTCGCGGACTCCATCTTCGGGTGGAAGGTGGCGAAGATCGCGGGCGTCGCCATCACCGTGCCCGACGTCCTGCTCGTCGTGGCTGCGCTGATGGTCGTCGCCGGTCTCGAGATGCTCCAGACGAGGACGGCGCTGGGCCGCGCCTTCCGCGCCGTCGCCGAGGATCGCCAGACGGCGGGGCTCATGGGCATCAACACCGAGCTGATCGTCATGATCACCTTCGCCCTGGCCGGCGCCCTCGCCGCCATCGGCGCCGTGCTCATCGCGCCCCGTCAGTTCGTCAAACTCGACCTCGGCGTGAACCTCGGTGTGCAGGCGTTCATCGCCGCCGTGATCGGTGGGTTGGGGTCGACGAGGGGCGCCATCGCCGGCGGCTACATCATCGGGTTCACGACGGCCATCGTGAGCACGGTCACCTCCGAAGGCGGGAGCTGGGGCCCAGTCGTGGTGTTCGTCGTCTTCCTGCTCGTGCTCGTCGTGCGGCCCGCGGGCATCTTCGGCTCGCCGGCCGTCGAGAAGATCTAAGTGGCGCGCCCTCGCACCGCGTCCCGCGACGCAGGAGAAGTCGACGCGGTCAAGGGGCAGCCCGGGCAGGCGGTGCTGCCGATCTACCGGCGACGCGGCGAGCTGGTCCGCCTGCTCCCGAGCGTCATCCTGGTGCTGTTCATCCTTTGGTTCGGTCGGGCGCAGGTCGACAGCCGCAAGTGGCTCGACATCGGCACCGAGGCGATGTACCTGGCGATCGCGGCGGCCGGCGTCAACGTGCTGCTCGGCTACACCGGTCTGCTGTCGCTGGGCCATGCCGCCTTCTTCGTCTCCGGCGGCTACGCAGGGGCGATCCTCTCGCCGGCGCTCGGCATCCCGCCGTGGCTCGGGTTCATCCTGGCGTTCGCGGCATCGGCGGCGTTGGGCGCCGTGCTGGCACTCATGTGCGTGCACCTGCACGGCTTCTATCTGACGGTCGTGACGTTCGGCTTCGGCGCTCTGGTGCCGGCGATCGTCGTCGTCGCCAAGAACCAGCTGGGTGGTCCGGCCGGCCGCGCCGTCGACCACTTCGTCGACACGTCCAAGGTGCCCGGAGCCGGGCACGGGCCGTTCTCTCTGCAGCTCGGCCTCTTCTACCTCAGCGCCTTTTTGCTCGTCGTCGTGCTGTTCCTCTGTTGGAACCTCGTGCGCAGTCGGTGGGGTCGCGCCTTCATGGCCATCCGGGAGTCCGAGGTGGCGGCGCGCGTGAGCGGCGTGAACGCCTACTGGTACAAGGTCGCTTCCTTCGCCCTGTCAGCGGGCATCGTCGGTGTCGCCGGGTGGCTCGGCGCGCAGCGATTCGTGCTCGTCAGCTCTCAGGTGGCCACGCCCGACCAGTCGTTCCGGTACGTGATCATGGTTGCCGTCGGCGGGATGGGCACCCTGGCCGGTCCCGTGCTCGGCGCCTTCGCCTTCAGCTTCGGCTTCGCCATCGGATGGGTGCAGAACACGTTCCGCGACTACCAGGGCCTCCTCTACGGCACGCTCGGCCTCCTGGCCATCGCCACTGCGCCCGAGGGCACCGTCGGCAACCTGCGCCGGTTGGCGCGCCGCTACCAGTTGCGGCGGGCCAGGCGCGGCGCCGTGCTGCGGACGATGCCGCCGCCCGACGTGGCGCCCGAGCTCCAGCTCCCGGCGGTGCGCGAGCGCGCCGGCACCGAGGGCAACGCTGTCGTCCTGGAGGTCTCGGGGCTCACCAAGCGCTTCGGCGGAGTCGCCGCGCTGTCCGAGGTCGACCTTGTCGTCGAGCGCGGCACCGTGCACGCCCTCATCGGGCCCAATGGCTCGGGTAAGACGACATTCATCAACGTCGTCACCGGTCTGTACAAGCCGACCGCCGGGCGCGTCGACCTCGACGGCCAGTCACTCGAGGGTCTGTCGCCGGCGGTCCGCAGCCGGCGGGGCGTGGCGCGCACGTTCCAGAACCTGCAGCTGTGGCGGCGGATGACCGTGCTCGAGAACGTGATGGTCGGTGCCCACGCACGCGAGCGCGTCGGGCTCGTCCACGCGCTGCTGCGCACGCCGAAGGCACGGCGGGTCGAACGCCGCTTGAGTGAGCGGGCGTGGGGCCTGCTGCACTTCGTCGGCCTGGCCGGACGGGGCCGCGACCTCGCCGGCACGCTCGCCTTCGCCGACATGCGGCGTCTAGAGATCGCCCGGGCGCTGGCATCGGACCCTGAGGTCCTGCTGCTCGACGAGCCGGCGGCCGGGATGCAGGTGTCGGAGATCCACGACCTCGCCGACCTCATCCGCCAGGTGCGCGACGCGGGTGTCACCGTGCTCCTGATCGAGCACCACATGGACCTGGTGATGGGGCTGTCGGACCGGGTGTCGGTGCTCGACTACGGCCAGAAGATCGCCGAGGGCTCGCCGGCCGAGGTCCGCCACGACGACCGCGTCGTCGCCGCCTACCTCGGCCAGGAGACCGCATGACCGATCGGCCGTCGACCAACGGCAGGAAGGAGAAGCTCCTCAAGGTCGAGGACCTGCGCGTGTTCTACGGCGCAGCGCGGGCGCTGGACGGGATCTCGTTCCACGTCGCCGAGGGCGAGGTCGTCACGATCATCGGCAGCAACGGCGCAGGGAAGTCGACGACGTTGAAGACGGTCTCCGGCGTAGCCGAGCTGTTGAAGTCGGTCAGCGGGCACATCACCTTCGCCGGCGAGCACATCGAGAAGCGCTCGTCGCACCGCATCGCCCGCATGGGGATCGCCCACGTCCCCGAGGGCCGGCGGGTGTTCGCCGGGTCCACCGTCGAGGACAACCTTCTCCTCGGCGCCTACCGCCGTCGTCGTCTGCGCAGTGCTGTGGGCGCAGACCTGGAGCACGTCTACGAGCGCTTCCCGGTCCTCAAGGAGCGGCGCACCCAGCCCGCCGGCTACCTGTCCGGCGGGGAGCAGCAGATGCTGGCGATCGGCCGGGGCCTGATGGCGTCCCCGCGGTTTCTACTTCTCGACGAGCCCTCGCTCGGACTGGCGCCCCTGCTCGTCAGCCAGGTGTTCGACATCATCGCCGGGCTGGCGGCCGACGGCACCACGATCCTCCTGGTCGAGCAGCTGGCCCACCAGGCGCTGCGCGTCGCCGACCGGGCCTATGTGCTCGAGGCCGGCGTGATCAGCGGCGGCGGCGACGCCGCGTCGATGGCTGCCGATCCCCACGTCCGCGAGGCGTACCTCGGGGCCTGAGCGTTTCTGGTTTCTCCCGGCCGTGGCTGGGCAGAAACACACGAAACCCTGGACTTTCAATGGGGGGTCGAACGCCGCGACGAGGAAGTGATCCTGTATGAAGCTGTCCTGGCGCCAGAAGGGTGCGTGCCGCGGCCTCGATCCCGCCACCTTCTACCCCGTGTCCGAGGACGACGCGGCCGAGGCCAAGACCGTCTGCGCGGGCTGCCCCGTTCGCGAGCCGTGCCTCGAGTGGGCGCTTGCCAACCGCGAGCACGATGGCGTGTGGGGCGGGGCGACCGAGCGCGAACGCCGCCGCATGATCCGCCAACGCCGCAAGACAGCTTGATTTAGCTCCCCACTAGCGTTCGGGCGATGGAATTCGCCCTGCCCGACGAGCTCCTCGCGCTCCAGGACTCAGTACGTCGTCTCGCCCAGGACAAGGTCAAGCCCCGGGCGCGGGAGATCGACGAGACCAACGAGTACCCGCAGGATCTCTTCGAGGCATTCCGTGATGCCGGGCTGCTCGGTCTCGTCATCCCGACCGACTACGGCGGCTCGGGCGCCGGGATCCTCGGGCTGACGATTGCCATCGAAGAGGTCGCCAAGTACTCGAACGCAGCCGCGCTGATGCTCCTCCTCACCCGCCTGCCGACGGGGCCGGCGCTGATCGCCGGATCCGACGAGCAGAAGCGGCAGTACGTGGCGCCCGTCGCCGACGGGTCCCAGCGGGCGGCGTTCGGCCTGTCGGAGCCGCAGGCCGGCAGTGACGTGATGGGCATGCGGACCCGCGCCGTCCGCGACGGCAACGACTGGGTGCTGAACGGCACCAAGTGCTGGATGAGCGGTGTGGTCCAGGCCGACTGGTACTGCGTGTTCGCCAAGACCTCGGACGACCCGGCTGAGCGCCGCCACGACTCGGTCACCTGCTTCATCGTCGAGCGGTCCTGGGACGGGGTCGAGGTCGGCAACACCGACCGCAAGATGGGAGTCAAGGGGGTCGACACGGGCGAGCTCCTGCTCCACGACGTGCGCGTGCCCGCGTCGAACGTCGTCGGCGAGGTCGGGGGTTTCCGACTGGCGATGCTCGGGCTGAACTCGATGCGGCCCGTGGTGGCCGCACGCGGGATCGGACTGGCGGAGGGAGCCCTGATGTACGCCACCGAGTACGTGCAGGAGCGCGCCGCCTTCGGCAAGACGATCGCCGACTTCCAGGGCATCCAGTGGCAGATTGCCGAGCTGGCCGCCGAGATCGAGGCGGCGCGCCTGCTGACCTACCGCGCCGCGGCGCTGGCCGACGACGGCAAGTTCACGAAGGAGTGGGTGCCCTACCTGTCGATGGCGAAGTACTACGCCACCGAGGTGGCGGTGAAGGCGTCGAACGTCTGCCTGCAGATGCTCGGCGCCGCCGGGTACATGAAGGACCACCCGCTCGAGCTCTACTACCGCGACGCCAAGCAGCTCACGATCGTCGAGGGCACCAGCCAGATCCAGCTCGGGCTGATCGCCAAGGGCGTGCTCGACCGAGACCTGTGGTGGGACTGATGGATTGGGCGGACGTTCTCGACACGCTCATCGCCGGTCACGATCTCAGCGAGGCCCAGGCCGCGGCGGCGATGGGGTCGATCATGGCGGGCGATGCGACCCAGTCCCAGATCGCCGGGTTCCTCGTCGCCCTCCGCACCAAGGGTGCGTCCCACAGTGAGCTGTGCGGCCTGCTGGCCGCCATGCTCGACGCCGCCGAGCCACTGCCGGTCAGTGGCGACGTGATCGACACGTGCGGCACGGGCGGCAGTCCCCAGCGTCGGGTCGCGGCCTTCAACGTCTCGACGGCGGCCGCGCTCGTCGCGGCCGGAGGCGGCGCCCGGGTCTGCAAGCACGGCAATCGCAAAGCCACGGCCACCAGCGGGTCGGCGGACACGCTCGAGGCTCTCGGGGTCGTGATCGACCTCGGGCCCGCGGGCGTCGCCACGTGCATCGAGGAGTCCGGGATGGGCTTCTGCTTCGCACCCCATTTCCACCCCGGCATGCGCCATGCCGGGCCCGTGCGCCGCGAGCTCCGCATCCGCACGGTCTTCAACTTCCTCGGCCCCATGGCCAACCCGGCGCGGCCCCGCGGCCAGGTCGTCGGCGTCAGCGATCCGTCGATGGCCGAGGAGCTGGCGCGTGTCCTGCGGGCCAACGGCGCCCATCGGGCGATGGTGGTGTTCGGCCACGACGGTCTCGACGAGCTGACGACGACGACCGCTTCGACCGTCGTCGAGCTCGACGAGGGCGAGATCCGCACCTACGACATCCAGCCCGCCGCCCTCGGCCTGCGCCCGGTGGCCACCGACGACCTCCTGGGTGGCGATGCACAGGCCAACGCTGCGCTCGTCCGTGACATCGTCGACGGCAAACCGGGTGCGCACCGCGACATCGTCGTGCTGAATGCCGGAGCCGCCTTGTTCGTCGCGAACATCGCGCACTCGCTCGACGAGGGGATCGCCGCCGCCCAGGAATCGATCGACTCCGGCGCCGCGGCGTCGACGCTCGACCGTCTGGTCGCGGCTTCGCAGGCGGCCGCTGGGGCGTCGTGACCGTCATCAATCCTGCGCAGCTGGGCACGATCCTCGGGGTCTGGGCCCATCCCGACGACGAGGCGTACCTGTCGGCGGGAATCATGGCCGCCGCCGTCGACGCCGGGAACCGCGTCGTCTGCGTGACCGCAACGCGCGGTGAGGCGGGTTCCCTCGACCTTGTGAAGTGGCCGCCGGAGACGCTCGCGTCGGTGCGCGAGGCCGAGCTTGCCGCCTGCCTGGCCGTGCTCGGCGTGCGCGAGCACATCTGGCTCGACTACCCCGACGGCGGGTGCGCCGACGTTGCCGCCGAGGAAGCCACCGATCGCGTTGCCGAGATCATCCGCGACGTCGAGCCCGACACCGTGGTCACCTTCGGACCCGACGGCATGACGTGGCACGCCGACCACATCGCTGTCAGCGAGTGGACCAGCGCCGCCTTCCCGCACGCCGCGCCCGACAACGCTCGCCTGCTTTACGCCACCAAGACCCCGCAGTGGGCCGACGGCTTCCTCGCCGCCATCGACGCCGATCAGGTGATGATGAGCGACCAGCTCCCGCCGGTCACACCGGTCGAGGACCTGGCGGTGAACGTGCGCCTCGAAGGGCCCGCCTTGGACCGCAAGTACAAGGCCATGCTGTGCCAGCCCAGCCAGGTCGAGTCGCTCCTGGGGGCGATGGGCGAGGAGGACTACCGCAGCTTCCTCGCCGACGAGTCCTTCCGCCTGCCCTAGCGGCGTTCGCCCTTCACGCCCACGGTGAGCACGGTCGGGATCAGGATCCCGCCGAGACGGAGGATGCGCTTCTGCCGCTCGACGGTGAACCCGGCTGCGCGCACGCGGTCGGCCATCTCGGTGCGCGTCGGCCACCGGGCTGGTTGCCCGATGGCCTTCGAGCCGGCATGGGCCAGCTGGGATGTGGCAGGCACGCGCACGTTGACGAGGGCCACGAGGATTCGGGCCCCGACCCGCAGCACTCGATGGAACTCTCGCAGGGCGGCATCGGGGTCGGGGAACCAGTGGAACGACTCGGTCGACGTAACGGCATCGAAGTGCCCGTCCGCGAACGGCAGCGCGGTGGCGTCACCCTGGAGCCACCGCACCGCACGGGTCCGCGCCGACGCCTGCTCGAGCATCCCCGCCGAGAAGTCGCAGCCGGCGACGAGCTCGGGCTGCAGCTCGCGGCGCAGTCGCGCCGTGAGATCGCCGGTCCCGCAGCCGATGTCGAGAATGCGCCGAGCGGGGTGGAGGCGAAGCTCGCCGAGCACGGCGTCGTGCACGGGGTGGTAGATCGCCGCCTGCACCGGCGCCAGGTCGTAGACGCGGGACCAGATGTCGAAGAACCCGCGCTGCGGTCCGCCCCCGGTCTCGGCCACCGGTCCGGAACTTACTTGCGCGGGCGGGGCTCGTAGGACGGGAGGCGGGGGAGCGGTGAGGCCAGCTCGCCGTCGCAGGCGACGAGTCGCAGCCTGGATGCTTCGGCGTCGAGCCAGGCAGCCACGCAGCTGACCTCGTCGGCCAGCTCGCGTGGGATCGGGCCATGCTCGACCGCGTCGCTGGCGTCGTCGGTGGCGAACAGCGGACCGTCGAGCAGGCGCCCAGCGGCCAAGACGAGGCGCCGCCCGTTGGCGTCCTCGACCTCGAGGCGGCCGCTGCGACGCATGGTCTCGAGCCGCCGCTGGCGCGCCAGGGCGCGGGCGAGCGCTGCGGCCCGGTCGCGGGTGTCGGCCGCCTCCTCGAAGCGGTCGGCCGAGGCCAGCACTTGCATGCGGTCGGCGAGCGGATCCAGCAGCAGCGACGGGTCGGTCGTGAGCCCCCGCACGAGCCGCTGGACGACGTTGCGGTACTCGATGTCGGAGACCTGCCCGGAGCACGGGCACAGGCTGACCCCGAGTTGCGCCGGCGCGCACGGCGCAAGGCGGGGCTGGCGGGGCGGCTTGGCCGTGCAGCGGCGGATCGGCGCGGCCGTCTCGATGGCTTCGGCGAGGAGCCTTGCCGCGCCCGTCGAAGGGAGCGGCCCGAGATACAGGGCGCCGTCGCCCTTGCGAACCTTTCGTACGACCGACAACCGCGGGAAGCGCTCGTCGAGCGTCAGCTTCAGGTAGGCGTACCGGCGCCACGTCTTCGACCGCTTGTTGAACGGCGGCATGTACTGGTGGATCAGCCTGACCTCGAGCACGGCGGCCTCGAGCGGACCGTCACACACGATGTGGTCGATCGACTCGACCTCGCGCAGCAGTTGGTTGACCTTGCGCCGCTGCTCGCTCGAGAAGTACGAGCGAACGCGGGCCCGCAGATTGGTGGCCTTGCCGACGTACAACACTCGGCCGCCGCGGCCCCGGAAGAGGTACACCCCGGGGCGGCGGGGGAGCCGCGTCGTCAGGCGGAGCTTGCCCAGCTCCGGGTGACCTTGGATGGTCGGCAGCAGGAAGAGATCGTCGAGGCCCAGCACACCGAGGCTGCCGGCCCGTTCGAGCAGCGTGTGCAGCAGCTCGCCGGTTGCGAGGGCGTCGTCGAGGGCGCGGTGGGTCGGGCGGTGCCCGAGTCGGAGCCTGGACGCCAGCGTCGACAAGCGGTGGTCGGGAACCTCGTCCTGCAGCAGGCGCCGGGCGAGGGCGCAGGTGTCGACGGACCGATTGGTCAGGCGTGGCCGGCCGGCGCGCGCCAATGAGGCGTTGAGGAACCCGAGGTCGTAGCGCACGTTGTGGCCGACGACGACGGCGTCGCCGAGGAACTCGAGAAAGCTCGGCAGCACCTCGTCGATCCGCGGGGCCGGCACCACCATCGCCTCCGTGATGCCAGTGAGGAAGACGATCTCGGGCGGGATCGCCTTGCCGGGGTTGACCAGCGTCTGCAAGGTGCCGAGGCACTCGCCCCCGCGCAGCTTGACCGCGCCGATCTCGGTGATGGCGCCGTCGACTGCAGACCCGCCCGTCGTCTCCACGTCGACGACGCAGAACGTCGTCTCGCTGAGCGGCACCCCCAAGTCGTCGAACGACCGTTGCACGACGCCCGATCGTAGGCGAACATGTGTTCGGTGTCGAGTACTACAGGCCCAGCCCGGAGGCCATCAGGCCGAGCGGCGGTGCGCCGAGGTCGAGGAGCTCCTTGTGGAAGCGGGGGAGTGAGAAATCCGGGCCCCACGCGGCCCGTGCCTTCTCCCGCAGCTTGAGGATCTCGAGCTTCCCCCATGTGTAGCGGCCATACGTGGGGTCGAACGTCGCCCGGTTGGCTTCGCTGCGCGCCGCCGGACCCTGCAGGTAGGCGTCCTGCTCGAAGCGGCGGGAGGCCTCATCGATCGTCATCTCGCTCGTGTGCACGCCGATGGAGACGGCCAGCCTGGTTACCCGGACGAGTGCCTCGATAGCGACACCGGCGCGGAACCGTGGGTCGTCGGCGCGGAAACCCTCCTCCACGCAGAGCTCCTCGGTGTAGTGGGCCCAGCCCTCGATCATCGAGGACGACATCATCGCTTTGCGCACGTCGCTGACCAGCCGGCGCATCACGCGGCCGTGGGCGAAGTGGCCGGGGGCCACCTCGTGCACAGTGATGGCGGGCAGCGTCGTGCGGTTGAACGCCTCCAGCCACTCCTCCTGCTGGCGCGCCGGCCACGTCGGCTCGGGCGGCGTGATGTGGTACCAGCTCGGGGCGTCGGGCTCGTACGGGCCGGCCCACGACATCATGGCGAAGGCCCATCGCCGCGCCGGCGGCGTCGGGCCCACCAGGCACTCGCCGTCGAGGCCGGGGACGAGATTGCGCTCGTGGGTGAATGACACGGCCTCTTCGACCTGCTGGCGCGCTTCGTCGACGACCCCGCCCGCGTCCGGGTGGTCGGCCAGCAGCGAGGCGACGACCTCGGAGACCGGCGCGCCGGGACGGATGAGGGCGCACGCTTCCTGGAGATCCGCCGTGAGCCGGTCTCTTTCGTCGTCGGCCTGCGCCGTCAATCGGGCCAGGTCGACGTCGATGGCCTCGCCGCTGCTCAGCAGGCGCGTCAGACCTCCTTCGCCGATGGCGGGGTCGGGCTCGCCCTCGGCGGCCGCGTTCTCGATGTGGGTGACGAGGCGCCGGTGGGCGGCGAGGGCGGCAGCCTCTGTCGGATCGCTCTCGTCCAGCCCGCTGGCCAGGCCGACGACGGCCTCCACCAGCCCGGCCGCGGTGGGCCGCGACACCCGGTCGAGTGACTGCAGCGCCATGTCGACGGCGTCGGGCCACGACGCCAGGTGGCGGCGCCGCGCCGCCTCCCGCTCCTTGGCGGGCGCGTACTCGCGGTCGTAGACCGACAGGTCCATGTTGTCGAGGTGCACCAGAGGATTCGTGCGGTGCTCCTCGAGCTCGCCGAAGCTCGCCCGCAGCATCTCCTCGAACGCCGCCAAGTGGGCCTCGTCGTGGTCTGCGGGCGCGGCCGGCGACGGAAGGGCCGCGAGCCCGGACCGCACCCCGTCGGGCGACAGGTCCTGGATGTCGCCGTCGTAGTCGTGCAGGCCCGCGTTCTCCCGCACCGAGGAGATCATCAGATTGCACACGGCCCGGACGCGGGGCTCCATCGAGCGGACATTAGGCTGCGAGCGCCGTGACGACTCGCTACCGCTGCGCCGCGTGCGGCAACCTCACCCGCTTCGACGTCACCATCACGCGGCGAACGCGCGCTTTCCACCACTACTCGATCGGCGGCGACCTGACCGTTGAGGACGAGGAGGTGCTGGCCGAGACCGTCGAGGAGGTGGCCTGCCGGTGGTGCGGATCAGGGGGCTCGGTGGAGCAGGTCGAGGTGTCCGAGGCCGAGGCCGGCGAGGGCTGAAGTTCCTGTCATACCCCCCTGTCATCCTTTGGGCATGAGACAGCACCAGCCGATGACGATCTCCTGCGACGAGTGCACCATGCAGCACACGACGGCGTGCGACGATTGCGTGGTGACGTTCATCTGCGGCCGCGAACCTGACGACGCCGTCATCATCGACGTCGCCGAGGCGCGCGCCGTACGCCTGCTCTCCGACGCCGGCCTCGTGCCAAAACTCCGCTATTCGCGGCACGCCGGCTAGCCACCATTCGCGTTCGCCGCACAGGCCGGGTGTTAACGTCGCAGCTCAGAGCGGCCCGACCCACGGGTTATCAGGAACGCGCGTGCAGAAACTCCACCTTGTCGGCTTCACGACCGATCTCGACGGCCTCATCTTCAGCGCGCGCAAAGGGTCGAAGGCCGGCGGCTACGTCGTCCCCCTCGACGGCGAGCTGCTGTCGACGATTGCCGAAGCCGAGCGCCTGCGCAACGGCGACAAGAGCAAGGCCGAAGAGGGTGCCGGCCAGCGGGTGCGCCCCGACAGCCGCCTGACGCCGAGAGAGACCCAGGCGCAGCTCCGCAGCGGCCGGTCGATCCCCGAGGTGGCGGCCGAGGCGGGCGTCGGCCCCGAATGGGTCGAGCGCTTCGCAGTCCCGATCGTCGCCGAGCAGGCCCAGATGGTCGAGCGGGCGCGGGTGATGACGTTCTCGAAGGCGCGGCTCGGGCAGTCCACGCAACCACTCGGAACCTCGGTGCGCTGGAACCTCGCGGACAAGGGCGTGGCAATCGGCGAGGAGGCCTTCGATCAGGGTTGGAGCGCGTTCCAACTTCAGGACGAGGTTTGGATGGTCCGGTTCCGTTACACCTCGCGCGCCCGGCTGCAGGTTGCGGAGTGGGAGCTCGACCTCGGTGCGAACGAGCTGACGTCGCGCAACCGCCTCGCATCGGAGCTCGGTTACGTCGAGAAGGGCCGCCGCCCGCCTGCGCTCCCGGCGCCGTCGCCTCGACCGGCTGCCGTCCCTCCCGTGCGCGTGGTCGAAGAAGTCGTCGTCGAGGAACCCGAGCCGGAGGAGGCACCCGCCCCTGCCGCACCGCGGCGCCCGGTGCGCAAGGCATCTCGCCGGGCCCGTCGTCGGCCCGCTCCCAAGAAGCGGCCCGCCAGGAAGACGGCGGCGACGCGGTCGACGAAGAGGTCGACGACCAAGCGGGCGACCGCGAAGAAGGCGAACGCCAAGAAGGCGACGACGAAGAAGGCCGTCAGCCGGAGAGGCACGAGCAAGAAGGCGACGAGCAAGAAGGCCGTCACCCGGAACGTCGTCACCAAGACGAAGGCGGCGCCCAAGCGGGTCGCGACGCGCCCGGCGGCCAAGAAGACGCCGCGGCCGGTGCCTGCGACTCGCGAGAGGACGCCCGCGGAGAGGCCCGAGGCGCCCCGCGTGGAGGCGGTCAGGCGGCCTCGTCCGAGGCCGGCCCAGGCCCGGCGTCCTCGTATCGCCGCCGACTCGGCGAAGGAAGCGGCGGCCAAGCGGGCGGCCCGGCCGGTGCGTCGCACGCCTCCCAGGTCGACGTCGGAGGGCGCGCCCACGGCCACGGCGCCCGTCCTCTCGGGCCCGCTCGCCCGTAGCCTCCTGGCCCGGCGCCTGGCGGCCCGCAAGGCGGCCGACGAGAGCAACGGTGGCCAGAGAAGCTCTCGGCCGCTCCGCGTCAGATAGAACCAGCGCCCCCTGCGCAGGCAGGATGAAGGCGTGTCGTCGCTCTGGGAACGCGTCCGCGCCGTCGCCGTCGATGCCGGCCTGGACGCCGTCGGCGTGGCGGGGGCCGAGCCTTTCGCCGGCACCCGGCACCATCTGATCGAGCGCAAAGCTGCCGGTCTCCACGGCGGGATGCACTTCACCTACGGCAACCCCGAGCGTTCGACGACGCCCGAATCGGCCCTGCCAGGTGCACGTTCGCTGGTCGTCGGCGCGCGGTCGTACCGGGCTGCGACACCGCGCCGACCCAGTGCTCCCGCGGGGCGGGTGGCGAGGTACTCGTGGCACGACCACTACGAGCCGTTGCGCCGAGCGTTGGACGCGGTTGCCGGTCTGCTGACGGGCGAGGGCCACCGGGCTGTGGTGCTCGTCGACGACAACCGTCTGGTCGACCGCGAGGCCGCCGTGCGTGCCGGGCTCGGCTGGTACGGCAAGAACACCAACGTCCTCCTGGCCGACCATGGCTCGCTGTTCGTGCTGGGGTCGGTCGTCACCGACGCCGTCCTTCCTCCAGCCATCCCGGTCGGCGACGGCTGTGGCTCGTGCGCCCGTTGCCTCCCGGCGTGTCCGACGGGCGCCCTCGTGGCGCCTGGTGTTCTCGACGCCCGGCGGTGCCTGGCCCACCTCCTTCAGGCTGAGGGTGACTTCCCGGTCGAGTTCCGCGCTGCGCTCGGCGACCATCTCTACGGCTGCGACGACTGCCAGGAGGTGTGCCCGCCCAACCGGCTCGAGGACCGCCGAAACCCACCGCCCGTGGCAGGCGACGCCGACGAGGCGTGGGTGCCAGTGCTCGACATCCTCGGCGCGTCCGACAACGAGCTCCTGGCGCGTCACGGCCGCTGGTACGTCCCTCGGCGCCAGCCCCGCTACCTCCGGCGCAACGCCCTCGTCGTGCTCGGCAACGTCGGCGACGGGAGCGACCCCGACGTCGAGGCCGCCCTGCGCGGCGCCCTCGCCGACCCCGATCCCATGCTTCGCTCGCACGCGGCGTGGGCCGCCGAGCGCCTCGGCCGGTCCGACCTCGTCGCCACCTGAAGCTGCGTGACCCATCTTCTCGTCACCAACG
>JAFASB010000194.1 GCA_019244985.1 Acidimicrobiia bacterium
AAACCAGTCGTACGCGTACTGCGGCGCGCCGCCGAACACGCAGCCGAACCCGAAGCCGTGCACCGGCACTGACTTCGACTTCAAGCAGGACTTCAACCCGCCGCTCGCGTTCAACGGGCCCTACACGGTCACAGCGACCGGTCAGGCGCACGACCAGTCGTTCCTCGGCAACAGCGCTCCGGTCACCGGCACGAGCAACCGAATCAGCTTCGGGATGGCGGTTCCGGCGCCGAACGTGGGCAACGTGACGGCAGCGGTCAACAAGGACCGCAGCGTCACCGTCTCCTTCGACCGTGACGGGAACACCCCGGACGCGCAGTCCTACTGGGTGTACCGCAAGGGCCCGGGCGAGAGCGACTTTCACGCCCGATTCCAGGTGAAGCAGCAGCCCAGCGGTGCCCGTCTGTCGGCGCCCGACGCCGGGACACAGGCGGCGGGCGGCGACTACCTGTACGAGGTCGAAGAGCACCGCAACGGGCAGACCGGCGACGCGACCTCGTTCACGGTTTCGGACAAGTCCAAGAGCGTGAGCAACAAGGTCACGGTGCCGAACCCGCCCCCGGGCGTGACGACTCCGCCGGTGACCGCCCCGCCGCCGTCGAGCGACGGTGCGCCGCCCGTCGTGAAGGGCACGCCCTCGGGCGTGACCCGAAGCTCGGGGTTCTCGAGCTCCTCGGGATCGTCGGCGGCGACGACGCCGACGAGCGAGGCCGTGACGCCCGACCCCGGCTTCGCGCGCGGCCTGCCGTACGCGGCGGGTGCGACGCCCAACGACAACAACAGCGAGGGTGACAACTCGGCGGTCGCCGTGACGCCGGGCCGGCACAGCAGCCCGAACAAGGGCGTGCTCATCCCCGTCGCCGGTGCCGCGGTCCTCGTCCTCGGTGCCTTGCACTTGCGCTACTTCAAGAAGCGCCTCGACGAGCCGCCGACCTCGCTGACGCCGATCGTCTAGACCCCGAGAATCGTCGACAGCAGCGCAACGGCCCCCGCCTTGTCCAGGGGCTCGTTCCAGTTGCCGCACTTCGGCGACTGCACACAGGACGGGCAGCCCGCCTCGCACCGGCAATTCGAGATGACTTCGAGGGTGGCTTCCACGTGGCGGCGGCCGGCGCCGAATCCGAGCTCGGCGATGCCCGCTCCGCCGGGATACCCGTCATAGATGACGATCGTCGCGATCGCGGTCTGGGGTTGCCAGTTCGTCGACACGCCGCCCACGTCCCAGCGGTCGCAGATCGTGAACAGGGGCAGGATTCCGATGCCGGCGTGCTCGGCGGCGTGCACGGTCCCCGGCACCCGCGCCGGCACGAGGCGCGCGTCGCGCAGGACGTCGTCACCGACCGTGTACCAGAAGGCGCGGGTGACGAGCCGCGTCGGGGGAAGGTCGAGGTCCTCGATCCCCAGCACCTCTCCGGTGAACAGGTGCTTGCGCTGAAAGCCGACGACCTGCTCGGTGACCTCGACGGCGCCGAGGGAGAGACGTGCTCTGCCGATGCCGACGGTGTCGTCGGTCGAGATGATGCGAATGTCAGTGTCGGTCCTCGCCTGGGTGTACTCGTCGGCCCGGCTGGGCTCGACGATCGCGGCGCGGTGCTCGAGGTCGAGCTCGGTGACGCGGTACTGCTGGCCCTGATGCAGGTAGAGGGCGCCGGGGTGCACCAGCCCGTAGGCGCGGCTCTCGTCGACGGTGCCGATCAGCCGCCCGTCGCCGTCCACGATGCTGTACTCGGCCGACGAGCCCGTCCGCAGGCCGACGCTCGACGCCGGTGCGCCTCGCCCGGCGTAGAAGCCGCGGCCGCCGCGCACGCGCAAGCGATCGTCGACGACGAGCTGGCGCACGGCGTCTTCGAAAACCCCGTCGCCGAGGTCGGCCCAGAACGTCTCGTCCTCGGGCACGACCGGCTTCTCGTAGGCGGCGCACGCCACGTGGGGGAGCAGCACGAACGGGTTGGACGGATTCACCACCGCAGGCTCGGGGGGCCGGGTGAACACCTCGGTGGGATGGGCCATCAGCCACTGGTCGAGCTGGTCCTCGCCGGCGACGAGAACGGCGAGCGACCGTTGCCGCGAACGTCCGGCCCGCCCGGCCTGCTGCCACATCGAGGCAATCGTTCCCGGGAACCCGTCGAGGATGCACGCGTCGAGCGTGCCGACGTCGATGCCGAGCTCCAACGCGCTCGTCGCCACGACGCCTGCCAGCCGACCCTCGAACAGCTCGGTCTCGATCTCGCGGCGCTCGGCGGCCAGATAGCCACCGCGGTAGGGGCGCACCAGCGTCTGCAGTTCGGGCGGGAGCCGCCGCCGCGCGTAGGACGCGACCAGCTCCGAACCCTTGCGGCTGCGAGCGAAGGCGATGCCGCGGTACCCGCCGGTGACCAAGGCGTTCAACACCGCGGCGGTCTCGATGTTGCTCGATGCTCGCGTGCCGGCGCGCGCGTCGGTGAGCGGCGGGTTCCACAGAGCGAACAGCCGCTCGCCGCGCGGCGAACCGTCGTCGTCGACTTCGGTGACCGGAAGGCCGCAGAGGGCTGACGCGAGTTCGGCGGGCTTGCCGATCGTCGCCGACCCGAACACGAAGGTCGGGTCAGACCCGTAGTGGGCGCACAGCCGGCGGAGTCGCCGCAGGAGATGGGCGACGTGCGACCCGAACACGCCGCGAAGCGTGTGGACCTCGTCGAGCACGACGTAGCGCAGCCGCATGAGGAACGTGGCCCACCGCCCGTGGTGAGGAAGGATTCCCACGTGCAGCATGTCGGGGTTGGTGAGCACCACGTTGGCGTGTCGGCGCGCCCACGTCCGTTCGTTCGCCGGCGTGTCGCCGTCGTAGGTGACCGGGACCAGCCCCGGGACTTCCATGGTGGCCAAGGCGCGGAGCTGGTCCTGGGCCAGGGCCTTGGTCGGGAACACGAGAAGGGCGGTGCCGGGCGGGTTGTCGACGGCGGCCTCGGCGATCGGGAGCTGGTAGCAGAGCGACTTGCCCGACGCCGTGCCTGTGGCCACGGCCACGGACTGGCCGTCGCGAGCGAGGTCGATCGCGGCGGCCTGGTGCGTCCAAAGTCCGCCCTCGGGGACCAGCCGGGCGACTGCCGGTGGCAGTGGGCGGGCCGGCGATGCGGTGCGCGCCGGGCGCGCCGGGATGCGTTCAAGGTGCACGAGCTGACCGCCGTCGGCCAGCTCCGTCACCAAGTCATCGAGCTCGGTTCGCACGCAGGGTCACCGTACAGAGGGGCGTGCTTGCTAGGTTTTGCGTGCACACCCCTGGGTAGGAGGCCCTCCGATGGATCTCGGGCTCGACGTCTCTGAACGCGACGGCTACACGGTTCTGGCCGTGCGCGGTGAAGTCGACGTCTACACCGCGCCTCGCTTTCGCGAGCGCCTCATCGAGCTGGTGAGCGAAGGGAAGCACCGCATCATCGTCGACCTCGAGGGCGTCGACTTCCTCGACTCCACCGGTCTAGGTGTCCTCGTCGGTGGGCTCAAGCGGTTGCGCAGCCACGACGGCGATCTGCTCCTCGTCTGCACCCAGAGCCGTATCCTGAAGGTCTTCGAGATCACAGGACTGACGAAGGTCTTCTCGATCTACGAATCGGTCGACGACGCCGTCGCCGCATAGCGCGATGTTGGAGTAGCTGGGTGATGACCGAGCGGGCTGTCCAGCTCGAGATCCCGGCCGGGGCCGAGTTCGTGGCGCTCGCCCGTTTGGTGGTGTCCGCGATGGCCGCCGGCGAGACCCAGTTGTCCGACGATCGCGTCGACGACCTCAAGATCGCCGTCTCCGAGGCGTGCACGAACGCCATCGAGGCCCACGATGCCCTCGACACCGAGGAGCGCGTGCTCGTCGAGTGTTGGGCAGACGAGAGCCATCTCGAGGTACGGATCGAAGACCGCGGGTCGGGCTTCGACGTCTCCGACCTCCCCGAGCATCCGCCGGTCACCGATCCTGAACGACTGAAGTTCGAGCGGGGCCTCGGCATCCCGCTCATCCGTGCGCTCGTCGATGAGGTCGAGTTCTCGTCGTCGGACGACGGCACCGCAGTTCGCCTCGTGATGCATCACGACGACGAGCTCGACGGCGAAGACTGAGCCACTCGTGGTGCTCAAGAAGCTGTTCAAGAACCTGACGACGCCCATCACCGAGCTCGACACCGAGCGGTTGCGCAAGTTCTGCGAGGGCCGGCCCGGCGCGGTCACCATCCAGAACCTGCCGCCGCGCGTCGAGGGGACGGTGGTCGGTGAGATCACATCGCTGCGGATCGTCCCGCGGGCCGGTTCGCCCTCGCTCGAGGCGACGATCACCGATGGCAGCGGTTCGCTCGTCGTCGTGTGGACCGGTCGCCGCAAGATCGCAGGCGTGGCGCCGGGAAAGCGCCTCGTCGTGAGCGGCCGCGGTGCAGCCGCCGGTCCGAAGAACCGGCTGCTGATCTTCAATCCGTCCTACGAGCTCCTCTAGCTCGCGGGCTGCGGTTCGCCGACGAGGAGCGCCTTCACCTCGTCCTCGGACTCCGGTGTCACCAGCACCAGCACCTCGTCGCCCCGCTCCACGACGGTCTCCCCTCGGGGCACGATGACGTGTCGCTCCCGGATCACGGCCACGATCGTCGCATCGCGTGGCACCCCGAGCTCGGCGACCGACTTCCCCGCCGCCGGCGAACCGCCCGCGAGCGTCACCTCGACGAGACGGGCGTCCTGGAACTGCAGGAGGCGCACGAGTGAGCCAACCGACACCGCTTCCTCGACGAGAGCGGTGAGGAGATGGGGGGTCGAAACCGAGACGTCGACGCCCCACGCCTCGTTGAACAGCCACTGGTTGTGGGGGTGGTTGACGCGGGCGACGACGCGCGGAACAGCGAACTCCTGCTTGGCCAGCAGCGAGATGACGAGGTTGTCCTCGTCGTCACCGGTCGCGGCGACCACCACGTCCACGCTCTCCAGTCCGGCCTCGTGGAGGGAGCTGACCTCACACGCGTCGGCGATGAACCACTGCACCTCGAGCGTCGAGCGCAGCCGCGCCACCAGGTCGGGATCCTGCTCGATGACCATGACGTCGTGGCCGGCGTCGCGAAGGTCCCCCGCGATGTACACCCCGACGTTGCCGGCGCCGGCGATGGCGACCTTCATGCGTGCCTGCCTTCCTCGGCGAGCCGGCTGTCGAGCTCCTCGCGGGAGTCCCGGCGCACGGCCATGTAGAGCAGGTCGCCCTCTTGGCCCACGATCTCGGGGCTGGCCAACCGGGCCTCGCCGCCGCGGGTGAGGGCCACGAGCCGGTAGCGCTCGCTCTCATCGAGCTCACTGAGCTTTCGGCCCGCCCAGTTGGCGGGGAGCATGCGCTCGACCAGGTCGACCGTGCCCGAGGCGTCGCTCCACTCGTTGGCCCACCGGTCGGGGAAGAGCTTGCGCACGACCTGGTCGGTGGTCCAGGCCACCGTGGCGACGGTCGGGATGCCGAGGCGCTGATAGATGACGGCCCGGCGGGGGTCGTAGATGCGGGCGACCACGTTCGGAATCTCGAAGGTTTCCCGGGCGATGCGGGCGGTCAGGATGTTCGAGTTGTCACCGCTGGTCACCGCCGCCAGGGCCCCGGCGTCGCGAATGCCCGCCTGCTCCAGGTGGTCACGGTCGAAGCCGAAGCCGAGGACGGCTCGGCCGGTGAAGCGCTCGGGCAGCCGCCGGAAGGCGTTTCGGTTCTTGTCGATGACCGCGACGGTGTGGCCCTGGGCCTCCAACTCGGCCGCGAGTTCTGATCCGACCCGGCCGCAGCCGACGACGACGACATGCACGGGGCTCCATGCAACACGCCCGCCGCCAGGCCAGCAAAATCAGGAAACAGACTTGAAACGTTCCCGGCGTATCGTGAGGACCCCGTGTACTCGATGATCAAGCGGCTCCTGGTGGGCCGTCCGATTCCGACCGAGGAGCAGGAGCACCAGCTCCTGCCCAAGGCCATCGCCCTGGCGACGTTCTCATCGGACGCCATCTCCTCGACCGCGTACGCGACAGAGGAGATCCTGTTCGTCACCGCCGTCGGCGGGTCGAGCCTGGCGCTGGGCCTCGCCCACCTCATCCCGATCTCGATCGTCGTCGCCGTCCTCCTGGTGATCGTCGTCACCTCGTACCGACAGACGATCTACGCGTACCCGAGCGGCGGCGGCTCCTACATCGTCAGCCGCGAGAACCTGGGCGAGTATCCGTCGCTGATCGCCGGCGCGTCCCTCCTCGTCGACTACATCCTCACCGTCGCCGTGTCGATCTCGGCCGGCGTGGCCGCCATCGTGTCGCTGCCCCAGTTCCAGAGCCTGGTCGACCAGCGCGTGCTGCTCGGCCTCATCCTCATCGGTGTCATCACCGTCGCCAACCTGCGGGGCGTGAAGGAGTCGGGACGCATCTTCGCCGTTCCGACCTACGTGTACATCGTCAGCATCACGCTTCTCGTCGGTTACGGCCTGTTCCGCTCGTTCTTCGGGCACCTCAAGCCGATCCCGTTCGACCCGCACAAATCAGTGGCGACGGCTGTGACTGGTGGCTCGCTCGGGCTGTTCATCCTCCTCAAGGGTTTCTCTTCGGGCGCCGTCGCCCTCACCGGCGTTGAGGCCATTTCCAACGGGGTGCCCGCGTTCCGACGGCCGAAGTCGCACAACGCGGCGACCACGATCGTGTGGATGGGCGTGATCCTGGGGGTGCTGTTCTTCGGCGTGTCGATCCTCGCCCACCGGCTGCACCCGTATCCGAGCCACGACGAGACCGTGATCTCCGAGATGGGTCGGGCCGTCTACGGGGGCGGGCCGATCTATTGGATCCTGCAGTTCTCGACGGCGGCCATCCTCACGCTGGCCGCCAACACGGCGTACGCCGACTTCCCTCGGCTCTCGTCGATCATCGCCCGGGACGGCTATCTCCCCCGCCAGTTCGCCAACCGCGGCGACCGGCTGGTGTTCTCCAACGGCGTCCTGTTCCTGGCCACCGCAGCGGCGATCCTCATCGTCGCGTTCGGCGGTCTCACGAACGCCCTGATCCCGTTGTACGCGGTCGGCGTGTTCACTGCCTTCACGCTCAGCCAGGCGGGCATGGTCGTACACCATCGCCGGATCAAGGAGCAGGGCTGGCGGCGCAACATGATCATCAACGGCGTCGGCGCCGTCGCCACATTCATCGTGCTGCTGATCGTCGCCGGCACAAAGTTCACGTCGGGGGCCTGGCTTCCGATCATCGTCGTGCCGCTGATCATTGCTCTGTTCTCGGGCATCAAGCGCCACTACGACCGGGTGTCGCGGGTGCTGAACGTGACGCCCGAGACCGTGCGTCGCGAGCACCCGAACCACACGGTCGTGGTGCTCGTCGGCAGCAATCTCCACCGCGGGGTGCTCAAGGCGCTCGACTACGCCCGGTCGCTGCGGCCACAGCACCTGGTCGCCGTCTACGTGAGCTTCGACGAGGAGGACCGCGAGAACCTCGAGAAGCAGTGGCGGGCCTTCGAGATCGACATCCCGCTCGAGATCGTCTACTCGCCGTACCGAGAGCTGATCGCGCCGGTCGAGCGCTACATCGACGAGCTCGACGAGCGCTGGGAGAACGATACGGTCACTGTCGTCATCCCGGAGTTCGTGGTCGGCAAGTGGTACGAGCACATCCTCCACAACCAGAGCGCGCTGTTCCTCAAAGGCAAGCTTCTGTTCCGTGAGGGGACGGTGGTGACCTCGGTGCCGTACCACGTCCCGACCGCGGTGGAGGACGGCAAGCAGCCTCCTCCCTCCGCCGCTGCCATCTCGGGCAGCGGCGAGGCGGTCAGCCCGCAGGTTCCGCCGCCGGATCAACCAGCCGGTACCCCACGCCCGGCTCCGTGATCAGACGGGGCGCCGCCGGGTCGTCGTCGAGCTTCTTGCGCAGCTGGCTGGCGTAGACGCGCAGGTACTGGCTCTCGCTTCCGTACTCCGGGCCCCAGACCTCCTGGAGGATCGTGCGGTGGGTCAGTACCCGACCCGGCCAGCGAGCGAGCAGGGCGAGGAAGGCGAACTCCTTCGGGGTCAGCTCGACCTTGTTCCCGGCGACCTCGACGGAATGGCGGGCCTGGTCGACCACCACGTCGCCTACCCGGAGCACGGCCTCGTCGTCGGGTGACGGTGTGTCCTTGCGGTGCCGCAGCGCGACCCGGATGCGCGCGAGCAACTCGGCGGTGGAGAACGGCTTGGTGACGTAGTCGTCGGCGCCTTCGTCGAGCGCCTGCACCTTGCGGGCCTCTGAGCCCTCGGCGGACAGCACGACGATCGGGACGTCGGACCATTCACGCACGCGGCGGCAGACGACGATCCCGTCGATGTCGGGCAGGCCCAGATCCAAGACGACGACGTCGGGTGGCGTGAGGGCGATGGCGTCGATCGCGGCCTGGCCGGTGGCTGCGGTGGCGACGTCGTAGTCGCGAGCCTTCAGGGCGGCGCCGACGGCGCGGAGCAGCGCGGGCTCGTCGTCGACCACCAGCACGCGTGTCACGACGGCCGCACTTCGCGCGTCGGGAGGCACACGACGAACGTGGCGCCGCCGCCGCCAACGGTGCGCTCGACGTCGATCGTGCCGCCGTGAGCCTCGACGATCGCCCTGCATATGGCGAGGCCGACGCCGCTCGAGCGGGACCCCTCACCCTTGTGGAACGGCTCGAAGATGCGGCGCCGCTCCCAGTCGGCGACGCCGATGCCCTCGTCCGAGACCCGCAACTCGACCATGCCGTTGCGACTCGCGGCGCTGACCCGCACGAGCGACGCGGGCGGCGCATGGCGGGCCGCGTTCTCGAGGAGGTTGGTGACGACCTGGTCGAGTTGGGTGTAGTCGCCATCGACCAGGGGCACCCCGGGCGGGATCTCCACCTGTATCCGCGTCTGGCGGAACAGGCCGGCGAGACGGCGGATGCGGTCGGCGACGAGCTCGTCGAGGTCGACGGCCTGCCGGTCGGGCTTGAGGGCGCCCGCCTCGATCCGGCTCAGGCTCAGCAGGTTGGCGACGATGCGGTCGAGCCGTTCGGCTTCGTCGCACACGGTCTCCAGGAGCTCGATGCGCGTCTCGTCGTCGTACGCGGTCCCGTCTCGGAGATCGCTGGCCACGGCGCGGATGCTCGCAAGAGGCGTGCGCAGATCGTGGGACACCGACCGCAGCAGCGCGGCTCGCTGTTCGTCGACGCGCTCGAGGACCTGGGCCCGCGTCGCCTCTTCGGCGAGCTGCTCGCGTTCCTCGGACATGGCGCGCAGGTGGTCGTAGAGCGCGCGCAGCTCCGCCTCGCGCGCCTCGGCCGCGCGCCGGCGCTCGGCCTGCCCTGCGACGAGCAGCCCCATGGCCACGGCGACGACGAGAAAGACGACCAGCGCCACCCAGTCGTCGGCGACGTCGACCTTGTACGTCCAGTACGGCGGGATGAACACGAGGTTGTAGGCGGCGGCCGACAACAGGGCGATGAGCGTCGCCGCGATGCTGCCGCCGACAACTCCCGCGGCGACGACGGCAAGCACGAGCGCCAGGGCGGGCGTGGCGCGCGTCACGTGCGTCCGCACGGGCAGCAGGGCGACGGAGGCGACGACGAGCGTGGCGCTCCCGAGGGCGATGCCGAGAAGGGGCGCACCGCCGGTAGGCGGAAGCCGTTTCATCAGAATCAAATATTGACGCGATCTTGACGACAACTCGCGGGCCCCTGATGGTTCCTTGACAAGGGCGGCGGTACACGTAGGGGCGTGCAGACCGCCACCCCGCGCCAGCCCGAGCGCGTTGCTCCGCCCAAACCCATCCCGCTGGCGCCCTTTGTCGACCTGCCGGAATCGGGTCGTTACCGCTTCAAGAACAGGCTCCTCGGGCCGCCGCTGCACACGGATCAGCTCGTGCACGAGCGGCTGGGCAAGCCGACGGCTCTGGCCGTGTTCGCGTCCGACAACCTCTCGTCGGTCGCCTACGGCACCGAGGAGATCATCCGCCAGCTCGTGCCGTACATCGGGCTGGCTGCCTTCACGCTCGTCATGCCGATCACCATCGCCCTGCTCGTGGTGCTCGGATTCCTGATCCTGTCGTACCGCCAAACGATCAAGGCGTACCCGAGCGCAGGTGGCGCCTACATCGTCACTCGCGACAACTTCGGGCTCCTCCCAGCCCAGGTGGCCGGCGTCGCCCTGCTCACGGACTACGTGCTCACCGTGGCGGTGTCCGTCGCCGCGGGCACTGCGGCACTGACGTCTGCCGTGCCCGGCCTCACGTCGTATGCCGTGCCGATCTCGGTGGCGTTCATCATCATCATCGCCTTCGGCAACCTGCGGGGCGTCAAGGAGTCCGGCCGCATCTTCGCCGTCCCGACGTACTTCTTCATCGGCACGATGGTGGCCCTGCTGATCATCGGGTTCGGCCGCATGTTCCTGGGTCACCTTCCGGTGCAGTCGATTCACAAGGCGGGGATGCTGACGCTCAAGCCAGGGCATCACGGCGGCGACGGCTTCCTGATGGGCGCCACCGTGTTCATGGTGCTTCGAGCCTTCGCCTCGGGTGGCGCCGCGGTGACGGGCGTCGAGGCGATCTCCAACGGGGTGCCAGCCTTCCGCAGGCCGGAATGGAAGAACGCGCGCTCGACGCTCGTCGTCATGGGCTCGACCCTCGGCGCCATGTTCTTCGGGCTCTCGTGGCTCGATGCCCACCTCCACGTAAACGCTTACGAGAAGGGCACGCCGACCGTCATCTCCCAGATCGGCAAGCTGGTCTTCGGGACAAGCCCGGTCGGGCACGTTCTGTACTTCGCGTTGCAGGCGGGGACGATGCTCATTCTCGTGCTGGCCGCGAACACCAGCTTCGCGGACTTCCCGCGGCTGGCGAGCTTCCACGCGGGCGACAACTTCATGCCCCGCCAGCTGACCAAACGGGGCCACCGGCTGGTCTTCTCCAACGGCATCCTGGCGTTGAGCGCGGCCGCGATCTTCCTCGTCATCATCACGAGGGCCGAGGTCTCCCGGCTGATCCCTCTCTACGCCATCGGCGTGTTCACCAGCTTCACGTTGAGCCAGGCGGGGATGGCCCGCCACCACATCCGGATCAAGGAGCCGGGATGGCGGGGCGGACTGTTCGTCAACGCCACGGGCGCCGTGCTTTCGGGCGTCGTGGACATCATCATCGCCATCACCAAGTTCAAGCCGCCGGGAGCGATCCTCGGGGCGTGGGTGATCATCGCCCTTGTTCCGGTCATGGTCTACGGCCTGACCAGGCTGAACAAGCAGTACGAGTCCGAGGCGAGCGAACTGGAGGGCGACGCCAAGGCCGCGGCCGAGGCGCCGATCCTGCGGCGCCACGTCGTGCTCGTCCTTGTCGACCGGCTCGACCGCAGCACGGCTCGGGCGATGCAGTACGGCCGCACGCTGACGCCCGACGAGCTACGGGCGGTGCACGTCGCCTACGACGCCGACAAGGCAGAGCAGCTGGCGCAGGAATGGCGCCGCCTGGGTCTGTCGCGCTTCCCGCTCGAGCTCGTCGACTGTCCCGACCGGCGCATCACACGCGGTGTCCTCGAGGTCGTGGCTGAGGCGCTCGACGGCCAGACCGAGGTCACCGTTCTGGTGCCCCGGCGCGAGTACACGCGCTTCTGGCACCGGCTCCTCCACGACCGGACGGCCGACTCCATCGCCCGTGCGGTCTCCCAGCTCCCGCACGCCAACGTCACCTTCGTGCCGTACCACCTCGGCACCAACATCCACTCGGAGGCCCACGTATGACCCCCCTCGCCAAGCTCCGCAAGCGCCGTGAGGAGCAGGAACCCGAGGTGGACGACTGGACCGAGATGTGCCGGGGCACGATGCCTGTCGCAGACGTCGAGTGGCGGAGCCGGGCCCGTGTTGCCGGCCGGGTTCGTTCCCTGCGCGTGCAGCCCTGGGCGGGCGTCCCCACGCTCGAAGGCACGCTGGTCGACGACACCGGGGGGATCAGCGTCGTCTTCCTGGGCCGCCGTCATGTGCCCGGCATCCGTCCCGGGACACAGATGGTCGTCGAGGGCATGGTCGGCGACCACGCCGGGCGCCTGGCGATCCTGAACCCCGACTATCGCCTCCTCGCCGTCCACGAGTAGCGACTCGGGCAACGCCTGCCTGGGCGCCGCCTGAGGTTGCATTTTTCGGTGCCCAAAAAGTAGGTTGCGGCCCGCCCAAGCCATGGATGGAGCCCTGTCCAAGTCGGAGCGCGAGACGCTCAAGGCCGTCTTCCGACTGGCCAAGGACGGCCAAGGCGCACACACGGGCGAGCTGGCCGCCCACCTCGGCGTTTCGCCGGGGACGGCCACCGCCACGGTGAAGCGGCTGGCCGGGCGAGGGCTGCTCGACCACCGGCCCTACCGGGGCGTCGAGCTCACCAAGGCCGGTCGCCGCGAGGCGGCCGCGTCCATGCGCCGGCACCGCATCGTGGAGCGCTTTCTCGCCGACATGCTCGGTTACGCCTGGAACGAAGCCGACCGCCTGGCCGGCTCGTTCGAGCACGACCTCCCCCAGGAGGTCGAGGACCGCATGTACGTGGCCCTCGACCGGCCGTCGACGTGCCCCCACGGCTTCCCGATCCCCGAGCTCGACACCGCGGAGATCCCCGACATGCCGCCGCTGTATCAGCTCGATGCCGGCGACGTGGCGATCGTGGCCATCTCCGGGTCGACGGAGCCCGAGATGGTCGAGTTCCTCGACACGCTCGGTCTCCGGCCGGGCGTCCGCGTCGAGGTCCTCGAGAAGCATCCGTTCGACGGACCCATGGTCCTGCAGGTCGACGGTGACCGGCGCACACTGGGCGAGAAGGTCGCCCGCCAGATCTACGTACGCAAGGAGCCCGTCAAGGGCTCACGTTCTAGAAGGGAAAAGTCAGCATGACCCACGTCCTCGCCTCCGAAGGCGGGTACCAGGCCTTCCATCTCGGCGGTGCCGAGTGGTTCTGGCTGATCTTCTCGGCGGCGACCGCCGTGCTCGCAATTCTCGTCGGCTTCTACCTGGTGCGCGGCGTTCTCGCCGCCGACCAGGGCACGCCGACGATGCGCGACATCGCCGGCGCCATCCAGGAAGGGGCGATGGCGTACCTGCGGCGTCAGTTCCGCACGATCGCGTTCATCGTCGTACCGCTCGCGGTGCTCGTCTTCTTCACGTCGACGCACGTGCTCAAGCCCGACGGCACCGAAGCGCTGTCGTTCGTGCAGTCCGGCGCCTTCCGCACGCTGGCGTTCCTCGCCGGGGCCCTGATGTCGGGGCTCACGGGGTTCATCGGCATGAGCCTCGCCGTACGCGGGAACGTCCGTACGGCGGCAGCGGCC
>JAFASB010000357.1 GCA_019244985.1 Acidimicrobiia bacterium
CGTGCGGCGGCTGGGGACGATGGCGATGTCGTCGAACCCGTACGCTCGCCGACCCGATTTGCCGATCCCGATCTCGACCTCAGCCAACGTGCACCCCTTATCTCGCGCCCTAGAGACTCAAGATAGCGGCGGGGCCGGAGCTGTCGAACGACCCTCTAGCCGCCGACGCGGCCGTGCGTGCTGCCGGGGGCGACGGTTGTCGTCGTAGGCGGCGGAACGGTCGTCGTGGGGTGCGGCGCCACCGTGGTCGTGGTTGTCGGCGCGACGACCGTGGTGGGCACCGGCACCGGTGCCGGCGTCGTGCAGCCGTTGGGACCCACGTACGAGGGCGGCACGCACGGGGGCGCCGCGACCGTGGTCTCGGTCGTCGGCGCCGTCGTCGGCGTCGTGTCGCCCGTGGCAACCGTGGTCGACGTGGTCGAGGTCGTGGTCGTCGGCTCTGGCGCCTTCGGCGTGGTCTTGTCGCCCGCGCTCGGCTGGGGCAGCTCGATCCCGACGTGTGACACCAGGTCGGCGACGGGCTTCTGGGCACCGGCGGGGAGGGCGCCGGCCGCAGCCAGGCCGCCGAACAGCACCGTCAGTCCCGCCACGCCGGCCGTGAGGAGCCTCGGGAGCGGGGAGGGGAACCGGCGCAGACTTGACGGACGCGCGGAGGGCTCATTGGGTGCCAGGACGGCCCGCATGGCGGCAACCGTCGAGTTCATCGCCGCGTCGTCACCCTCCGTGGCGGCACGTCGGGCCGCCTCGAGGACGCGCGCAGCCCCGACCACCCCGCGCGGCAGCTGCACGCCGGAGGCGCGGCCGTCGATCAGGCGCTGAGCGAGCCTGGGGTCGACGTCGATACGGGCCATGTCATCAGGTGCCATTGTCGGGGGTCGGCGTCCCGTTACGGGGACGACTCGCTCTTTTCCTCCTCTATTCGCTGTTCGCCCGATCTCTCCCGTCCCGTCCGCCGGGCCAAACCAACGACTGCCCGGTGCTGGAGCGCGCGCACCGCGGTCGGCCGCTTGCCCACGATCCTCGCCACTTCGTCGACAGGAAGGTCGGCGACCACGCGTAGTAGCAACACCTCGCCTTGGGCCGGCGGCAGGGTGGCGATGAGCTCGAGCGCCTCCTGGGTACCGATCGCCGCCATGGCGTCGCTCTCGGCGTCGCCCGGCGGGACCCGTTCGTCGACGTCCTCCACGGGAACGGGATCGGTGCGCCGCCGGCCCATTCGGCGGCGCAGCTGGCCCACCTGGCGGTAGGTGATCGTGAACAGCCATGACCGGAAGCCGTCCTCGTCGCCCTCGAAGCGGCCGAGGCCCTCGGCGACGGCGATGAAGACCTCTGACG
Organism: Acidimicrobiia bacterium; assembly: GCA_019244985.1. GTDB lineage: Bacteria > Actinomycetota > Acidimicrobiia > Acidimicrobiales > AC-14 > CADDZP01. The sequence goes on from JAFASB010000357.1 coordinate 1,336, forward strand.
CAAGGTCCTCGGCGTCGGAAGGTGCCCGCGCCCGCAGAAAGGCGAGCACCGCTGGATAGAACTCCCGATAGAGGCGCTCGAGGGCCCACGGCGCTCCGGTTCGTGCAGCGCTGAGCACGTCGGAGAACTGCTCGCCGAGGGCCACGGCGAGTGTCTATCCGCGAAGTGTCTTGAGCATCTGGCGGGCGACCGACGCGTTCATCTCGTAGACGGCGTCCTTGCGAGCCCGGTCGGCGCGCTTCACGAGACCGCCGCCCGTGACCTCGGCGAGCGCGTTGAGCCCCGTCGTCACCGCCCGTTTGGTGCTGTCGGTCGCGTCGTAGCCCATCTTCCGCAGGCCCTTGAAGATGTCGCTGCTGGCGATCTGGCCCGGTGCGGCGGCCGCGATCACGCTCAGGGCGTCCTTGGTGATCTCCGACGCCTTCTCGACCGCCTCGACGGCGGTGAGATGCTCATCGCCATCGACCGACGCCAGCCAGCGTCGAACCTTGCGCACGAGATCGTCGTGGGTCTCACCCTCGAACGACAGAGAGGGCATCAGTGCAGGCTACCTGTGGCGAGGACGAGCAAGTCGTACAAGATGCGCGCCGTCGCGCCCCACACCGTCTCGTCGGCGATGTCGAAGAAGTGCATCGGCCGGTCGTCCATACCCGGCAGGTCCCAGCGCTCCTCGTGATACACGCCGGGCTCCATCAGCTCCGCCACCGAGACGTCGAACACGCGGGCCACCTCGCCGGGATTGACGACGAGCGTCGGGCGGGCGGGCAGGATGCCGACGAACGGCGCCAGCACGAACTGGCTGGCGACGGTGGCCAACTCCTCGAGCGGGCCGACGACGTCGACGTCGTCGGGCTCGATGCCGACCTCCTCCCACGCCTCGCGCAGGGCGCCGGCCTCGGAGGTCTCGTCCTCGTGGACCTTGCCGCCCGGGAACGCCACCTGGCCCTGGTGGGACGGAAGGTCGGTCGACCGGAGCGTCAGCACGAGACGCGCCAGTCCGTCCTCCTCGAACACGGGCACGAGCACGGCGGCCGCCTGGGACCCGGGCACGGTGGGCGCAAGGGGGCGCCCGGGGGGCGCCCCCTCGACCACCTTCCTGATCTGATCGACGGTGACCGCTCGGTCGCTGCTGCTCAACGCCGCCCAAGGCGGCGGGCCGCCCGCACGGAAGTGCGGCGGCCGGGGGATCTGTTGTGCCCCGGGCGTTACATCATCCCCATGCCGCCCATGCCGCCCATCCCACCCATGCCGCCAGGCGGCATGGCGGGCATCGCCGGGGCCTCCTCGGGCTTGTCGGCCACGAGAGCCTCGGTGGTGAGCAGCAGGCCAACGACCGACGCCGCGTTCTGCAGCGCCGAGCGGGTGACCTTGGCGGGGTCGATGACGCCAGCCTTGAACAGGTCCTCGAGCTGGCCGGTGACCGCGTTCATGCCCGTGGTGCCGGACTCGTCCTCGACCTGGCGCACCATGACCGCGCCTTCCCAGCCTGCGTTCTGGGCGATCCAGCGCAGCGGCGCCTCGAGTGCACGGTGCACGAGCTGGGCGCCCGTGCCCTCGTCACCCTCGAGGCCGAGCTTGGTGATGCTGGAGCGGGCCCGCAGGAGGGCGGTGCCGCCGCCGGGGACGACCCCTTCCTCGATCGCCGCACGGGTCGCCGAGAGGGCGTCCTCGATGCGGTGCTTCTTCTCCTTGAGCTCCACCTCGGTGGCAGCGCCGACGCGGATGAGGGCCACGCCGCCGGACAGCTTGGCCAGCCGCTCCTGCAGCTTCTCGCGGTCCCAGTCGGAATCGGTGTCCTCGATCTCCCGCTTGATCTGGGCGATGCGGCCCTGGACGTCGTCGGACGAGCCGGCGCCCTCGACGACCGTGGTGTCGTCCTTGGTGATCTCGACGCGACGGGCCCGGCCCAGCAGGTCGAGGGTGACGTTCTCGAGCTTGAGGCCGACCTCCTCGGAGATGACCTGTCCACCGGTGAGGGTGGCGATGTCCTGGAGCATGGCCTTGCGCCGCTCGCCGAAGCCGGGCGCCTTCACGGCCACGGATACGAACGTGCCGCGGATCTTGTTGACGACGAGCGTCGCGAGCGCCTCACCCTCGATGTCCTCGGCGATCACGAGCAGCGGCTTGCCCACCTGCACGACCTTCTCGAGCACGGGGAGCAGGTCCGCGATGGCGGAGATCTTCTTGTCCGTGATGAGGATGTACGGGTCGTCGAGGATCGCTTCCTGGCGCTCAGGATCGGTGACGAAGTACGGCGACAGATAGCCCTTGTCGAACTGCATGCCCTCGGTGAACTCGAGCTCCATGCCGAAGGTGTTCGACTCCTCGACGGTGACGACACCGTCCTTGCCCACCTTGTCGATGGCGTCGGCGATGACGTCGCCGATGGTCGGGTCGGCGGCCGAGATGGATGCCACCTGGGCGATCTCGGACTTGTCGTCGATCTCCTTGGCCTGGGCCCTGATGCTCTCGACGGCCGCGGCGACCGCCTTGTCGATGCCCCGCTTGAGGGCCATCGGGCCGGCGCCGGCGGCGACGTTGCGGAAGCCTTCGCGCACGAGCGCCTGGGCGAGCACGGTCGCGGTCGTCGTGCCGTCACCCGCCACGTCGTTGGTCTTGGTGGCGACCTCCTTCACCAGCTGGGCACCCATGTTCTCGAACGGGTTCTCCCGCTCGACTTCCTTGGCGATGGTGACGCCGTCGTTGGTGATGGTGGGCGCGCCGAACTTCTTCTCGAGCACCACGTTGCGGCCACGCGGGCCGAGGGTGACCTTGACGGCGTCGGCCAGCTTGTCGACGCCCTTCTCGAGGTCGCGGCGCGCGGCCTCGTCGAACTGCAGCATCTTCGGCATCTGGGTTCCTTACTTCTTCTTGGACTTGCCCTCGGACACGGCCAGCACGTCGCGACTGGTGAGGATCAGCAGATCCTCACCGTCGATGGTGATCTCGGTCCCGCCGTACTTGCTGTAGACGACGGTGTCGCCGACCTTGACGTCGAGCGGGATCAGCTCGCCGCTCTGCTCGGAGCGACGGCCGGCACCAACGGCGAGCACCTCGCCGAACTGGGGCTTCTCCTTCGCCGTATCGGGAATGACGATGCCGCTGATCGTGGTCTCTTCGGCCTCGTTGGGCCGGACGACGATGCGGTCTTCGAGGGGCTTGAGGTTCATCCTGCCTCCGGTTAGCACTCTCCTAGGACGAGTGCTAACCCTACCGAGGCCTCAAGCTCTATTCAAACGGGGAGGCTGAGATTGGGGCTGACGCCCACGTCGAGGGGCGTCGGCCCGTCGGCCTGGAGGCGCCACCAGCCGGCGGCCGCCACCATCGCCGCGTTGTCGGTGCACATGGCCCGGCTGGGCAGCACGGCGCGGAGGCCGCGCTTGGTGCACTCCTCGGCCGTGCGCTCCCGCAGCAGCGCGTTGGCGGCGACGCCCCCGCCGATGCACAGCGTCTCGGCGCCGCACTCCTCGGCCGCTCGTACGGCCTTGGCGACCAGCACGTCGACGACGGCGGTCTGGAACGAGGCGGCGACGTCGGGGGTGGTGACGTCGGGGTGCTTGCGCACGTAGTTGATGACGGCCGTCTTCAGGCCGCTGAAGGAGAAGTCGTAGCCGTCGTCCATCATCGCCCTGGGGAAGGCGATGGCCTCGGGGTCGCCGGCAGTGGCCGCTTCCTGGATGGCGGGACCGCCGGGATAGCTCAGGCCGAGGAACCGGGCCACCTTGTCGAACGCCTCGCCTGCGGCGTCGTCGACCGTGCTGCCGAGGATCCGGTAGCGGCCGTGGTCCTTCATGTCGACGAGCATCGTGTGCCCGCCCGAGACGAGCAGCGCCACCAGCGGTGGCTTGAGGTCGGGCTCCTCGAGCATGCCGGCATAGAGGTGGGCCTCCATGTGGTTGACGCCGACGAAGGGCACGTCCCAGACGAGGGCCAGGGCCTTGGCCGCGCTCACGCCGATGAGCAATGCGCCGGCCAAGCCCGGCCCAACGGTCGCGGCGACGGCGTCGACGCCGTCGGTGATGCCGCCCTCGACCAGCGCCTCGGCGGTGACCGGCGTGAGCAGCTCCACGTGAGCCCGGCTGGCGATCTCGGGCACCACGCCGCCGAAGCGGGCGTGCAGGTCGACCTGGCTCGAGACGACCGACGAGAGGATCGCGGCGCCGTTGGCGACGACGGCCGCCGCGGTCTCGTCACACGACGTCTCGATGCCCAATACAAGGAAGGGATCGGTGCGCGGCCCGCCGCCGTTCGCTACCACGGTCGCAGCTCCTCGACGATGGTCCGCCCAGGGATCGCCGTCTCGATCTTGTCGAGGCGCTCGGCGTACTCGTCGCTATCGACGTCGTCGGCCCACATCACGAGCGCGTCCTCATTCGTCTCCACGTAATAGTTCTTGCGGATGCCGCACGGCCGGAAGCCGAACCTTCGGTAGAGCTCCTGGGCGGCCTTGTTGCCGACTCGCACCTCGAGCGTGAGGCTGGTCGCGCCTCTCGCGATCGCCTGCCGGGCCAGCGCCATCAGCAGCCTGGTGGCGATCTTGTGGCGGTGCCACGCCGGGTCGACGGCGATCGTCGTGACGTGGCCGTCGGTGCCGCTGAACAGCAGCCCCGCGTA
>JAFASB010000388.1 GCA_019244985.1 Acidimicrobiia bacterium
CCGGACTTCCACACCCACGTCGCCGAACGCGTGAATCCCGATGTGATCGGGACCGACATCCGCGGCGAAGAGCTGCGGTGGTGGACCGAGGTCCGCTCGTCGTTCCCCGACATGGTCTTCACCGTCGACCTGCTCATTGAGCACGACGACCTCGTCGTCTCCAACTGGACGGTCAAGGGCACCCACACGGGCACGCCGTTCTACGGCGTCGCCGCGTCAGGAGAGCCGGTCGAGATCAACGGCACCGCGATCCTCCGCATCCGTGACGGCAAGATCGTCGAGCACTGGGGCGGGCCGCACTGCCAGGACGGCGTGGGCCTCACCCACTGAGTCAGCGGGCGCCGTGTCAGGCGGCGCGGGGGGTGGTCGGGTGCTGTGCTCTGGAGCGCAGCATTTCGACCGTGCGGTGTCGCTCGAGCACATCGCAGCGGCGGAAGGCGCCGCCGACGAGAGGTGCGACCGCGCACGACACGACGAACCACCCCAGCAGTCCGATGGCGATGAGCAACAGCACCTTTGGTTTCTTCCCTTCAGCGCCGGACGGGAATCCTCACTCTGTCAAACGTCGCCGACGGGTCCTGCGTTCCCGCTGCTAGTCGGCCTCGCGATGGAGGAGAAACGTCCCCGTGGCCCTGCTGACCAGCTGGTTTTCGTCGTCGCGCGTCGTGGCCTCGGCGTAGGCGACCTGCTTGGCCATGCGGACGACCCGGCCCTCGACCCGGAGGGAGTCGCCCGCCTTGGCCACGCGCATGGTCTCGGTCTTCATCTCGAGGGTGGCGCGAGTGCGGTCCCGGCCGTCGAGCTCGGCGTTGATGGCGAAGTTCATCGCCGCGTCGAGCAGCACCGAGTGCACGCCGGCCTGCACGATGCCGTGGGGGTTGCACGCCACGGCCGTCGGGGTCCAGGCCGCCGTCACCCACCCGCGGCCGTCCTCACCGGAGCCGTAGGCGTCGAAGCTGCCGCCCACCGCGTCGATGACCGGCATGCCGCCGTCGCCGAGCCAGCGGTCCATGTTCTTCATGAGGAGGTCTTCATGAGGACGCTTTCATAAGGCACCGAACCGTAGGCGGAAGCAGGCCCCGCCGGCGGCGGGCGCCTCGAGTTCGATGGTGGCGTCCATCGCCGTGCACAGTGAGCGCACCAGCGGCAGACCGAGACCCATTCCCGGCATCGACGAGTTGCCTCGCACGAAGCGCTCGAAGACGCGGGTGCCGAGCTCGGCGGGCACACCCGGCCCGTGGTCGCGGACGGCGATCTCGCCGGGCGTCGCCGTCAGCTCGGCGTTGCCGGCGTACTTCATGGCGTTGTCGACGAGAAGGTTCACGGCCTGCTTCAGCAGCTTGGCGTCGGCGTGGGCCCGCAGCGCTGGCGGGCACACGACGCGGACGCGGTCGGGGTCGACGGCGTCGGCCTTGATCTGCTCGAGGATCGGCGCCACCTCGATGTCGGCGATGACTGCTTCGGCCATTCCCGCCTCGAAGGTGGCGGCGGTGAGCAACTCGTCGATGAGGTCCGATAGCCGGTCGATGGCGGCGCGGGTCCGCCCGAGCATGGCCTTGCGGTCCTCGGGTCCGAAGTCGCTGTCGTGGGTCAGCAGGGTGCCGACGAAGCCGCTCATGATCGTGATTGGCGTGCGCAGCTCGTGGGAGATGCGCCCGATGAAGTCGTTCTTCAGGCGTTCGAGCTCGAGCATCTGCTCGTGGCGCCGGGCGCTCTCGATCGCCCCGGCCATCTGCGTTGCGAGCCCCTCGAGCACCGCGCGGTCCACGTCGTCGAAGGCGTCGCGCCGGGCGGAGTCGACTTCGAGGGCGCCGATCACCTCGCCCAGGCACACCAGCGGGACGACCAGGAAGCTGTTCATTCCCGCGTTGGTCCCGGTGCGGCGGACGCGGGGGTCGACGCGGTCATCGGTGTCGAGGTCGGGGGAGTAGATGGTGCGACCCTCGGCGACGGCGCGCCCGGCCAGTCCCGCACCGACCGGGATGCGCAGGCTGGCCACGGCCTCGTCGACGGCGGGGTCGGCTGCGGCGACGTACAGATGGCGGTCATCGACGAGGAGGACGGCCCCGCCGCGGAAGTCCATCAGTCACCGCATCGCCCTCATCACGGCGTGGAGGACCGGCTGCAGCTCCAGTGCGGGGCCGATCTCGCGAGCCACGTGGGCGAGGAGCGTCTGCAGCCCCAGCAGCCTGCTCAGGCGCTCGATGCGTTCGAGCTCGTCGTTGGTGACGTCCTCAGCCACGGGTAGATGATCCCATGCGGTTGAACCGCCGTGCCCAGGTTGCGATAACCCGGGCACGGAGCGAAACTTGACCGCCCGGTCTAGTTCTCAGGAGGAACCCCGCATGGCCACCGCTGTCATCGTCGACGCAGTCCGCACCGCGCTCGGGAAGCGCAACGGGAAGCTGAAGGACTGGCACCCCGTCGACCTGGCGGCCGAGACCCTCAAGGCCCTCGTGCAGCGCAACGACCTCGACCCCGCCCTCGTCGAGGACGTGATCATGGGGTGCGTCATGCAGACCGGCGAGCAGGGCCTGAACATCGGGCGCAACGCCGCGCTGGCGGCCGGGTTCCCCGAGTCCGTGGTGGGTACGAGCGTCGATCGCCAGTGCGGGTCCTCCCAGCAGTCAGCTCACTTCGCGGCCCAGGGCGTCATCGCCGGCGCCTACGACGTCGTGATTGCGGCCGGCGTCGAGTGCATGACGCGCGTGCCGATGGGCGTGACCATGAACGGCCCGGGCATGCCGTTCGGTCCCAAGATGATGGAGCGCTACCAGGCGGCCGGCGGGCTCGTACCCCAGGGCATCTCCGCAGAGATGATCGCCGACAAGTGGAATCTCTCACGTGACGACCTCGACAACCTCAGCGTCCAGAGCCACAAGCGGGCGGCCAGGGCCACCGAGGAGGGCCGCTTCGAGAAGGAGATCATCCCGATCACCGTCGAGAGCGAAGAGGGCAAGGAGGAGTTCGCCCGTGACCAGGGCATCCGCCCCGACTCGTCGATGGAGTCGTTGGCCAAGCTGAAGCCCGCCTTCAGGCCCGACGGCAAGGTCACCGCCGGCAACTCCTCACAGATCACAGACGGCGCCGCCGCGCTGCTGATCATGAGCGAGGAGAAGGCCAACGAGCTCGGCCTCACACCTCGGGCCCGGTTCGACACGTTCGCGCTGGCCGGCGTGGATCCCATCATGATGCTCACCGGTCCCATCCCCGCCACCACCAAGGTCCTCGAGCGGTCGGGCAAGACGATGGACCAGATCGACCTGGTCGAGATCAACGAAGCGTTCGCCTCGGTCGTGTTGGCGTGGGAGAAGGAGCACCACCCCGACATGGAGAAGGTCAACGTCAACGGTGGCGCCATCGCCCTTGGCCACCCGCTGGGCTGCTCGGGCGCTCGCCTGATGGCCACACTCCTCTGCGAGCTCGAGCGCAGCGGCGGACGGTTCGGCCTGCAGACGATGTGCGAGGGCGGGGGCATGGCCAACGCCACCATCATCGAGCGCCTGGGGTAGGTGACCGGCCCCGATGGGGCTCGCACTCAACATCGTCATCGCCGTCGTCATCGCCTTCGTGGTGTGGCGCCTCGGCCTCTTCGTTCTGCGCTCGATCGCCCACCCGCCCGAGCCGCCCGAGGAGGGCCAGCTTCGCCGCGTCAACCTGCGCTACCGCTGCTCGATCTGCGGGGCCGAGGTGAGGATGGTCCAGGCCTCCGAGGAGCTGCCCGAGCCGCCCCGCCACTGCATGGAGGACATGGATCTGGTCGCCCCGCCAGACGAGTAACCCACAGGCTGTGGATAAATCTGGGGAGAGTCACACGGATGTAACTCGTTGGTTGCCGTGGGCTACTTGGGCGTTACCGGTACTGGGTGGCGGTGAGGAAGCCGACGGTGATCAGGCCCAGCCCGATGAGCAGGTACCAGTTGCTGGCGTCGCCGCCGGGCATCAGGCCGACGTAGTTGGCGAGGATGATCAGGACGCCGGCCCCCAGGCAGGTGAACATGGCGATCGGCACCCACTTGGGGCTGACCTTCTTGCTCTTCGGGGTGGGCGGCGTGTAGCGGCCGGTCGCGGTCGCGGACTGCTTCTTCGGCGTCGTGCGGCCACCCTTGCGCGTGTCCTTGGCCATCGTCGCCGAGCCTAGCGACGGCCTTCAGCCCTCGGTCTGCGCCACGACGCGGGCATAGAGCTCCTTGGCGCTGAACGGCTTGCGCACGACGGCCGCGACACCCTCGCGCAACGCCGTCCGCCGCAGGGCCGGGTTGGTATCGGCGGTGACGACGATCACCGGGGTACGGACACCGGCGGCGCGCAGTTCCCGGTAGGCGGTCAGGCCGCTGAATCCGCGCAGGTTGAGGTCGAGCAGCACGCACGTCGGGGCATGGCTCTCCACGGCGCTGGCCACCTCAGCGGGCGACGTGGGGTCGACGTGCACGACGTCGGTCCCCGACGCCCTGAAGTAGGCGCGCAAGAACGTGGCGATGTCGTGCTCGTCCTCGACGACGAGCACGGTCTCGGCCGGCTCCAGCCTCGACGTCAGCGAGCCGGCACCGCGGGCCGCCGGGGTAGCGTCGCCTGGGATGGGTCCTCGGGTCCTCGTCATCGACAATTACGACTCGTTCGTCTACAACCTCGTCCAGTACCTCGGGGAGCTCGGCGCGTCCCCCGTTGTGCATCGGCACGACGAGGTGACGATTGAGCAAATTGTCGAGGAGCGTCCGGATGCGATTCTGATTTCGCCCGGGCCCGGCCGCCCGGAGGATGCCGGCGTGAGCAGCGCCGTGATCGAGCAGCTGGGGGGCAGGGTGCCGATTCTTGGCGTGTGCCTCGGCCACCAGTGCATCGGCCAGGCCTACGGCGGCAAGGTCGTGCGCGCCGCCCAGGTGATGCACGGCAAGACCTCGTTCGTGCACCACGATGGTGCCGGCGTCCTCGCCGGGCTTCCCGACCCCTTCGAGGCGACCCGCTACCACTCCCTCGTCGTCGACCCCGCCTCGATACCCGATGTCCTGGAGGTGACGGCGACCACCGACGACGGCACGGTGATGGCGCTGCGCCACCGCGACCTCCCGGTCGAGGGTGTGCAGTTCCACCCCGAGTCGATCCTCACGTCGTCGGGCCACCAGCTGATGGCCAACTTCCTGGCCCAGGTGGGAACGGCCGTCTAGCAGCTCGTCGAATTGACCGTGTAGCTCACGGTCGATCCCGTCTGCGCTTCAGTCTGCGCCGGTGGGCTCTGGCTATTTGCGACGACCTTCCCGTTGCCGGCCGTGCCCGTCGCCGAGCAGCTGCCGACGAGCTGACGGTTCGCCAGCGCGGCGTTCGCCTGCGACTCGGTGAGCCCGTTGAGGTTCGGGACCGTCGTGACATTGCTCGGGCTCGTTGTCGTCACCGCTTCGGTCGTCGTGGGGGACGGGCCGCTCGAGACGACCATCGTCACCGTTGAGCCCTTGGGCGCCTTGGTGCCCCCAGCCGGGTTCGTGCTGATCACCGTGCCGGCCGCCGCGCTCTCGGATGCCTGGGTCTTGGTCAAGACCTTGAACCCGGCCCCCCCGAGGGTTGCGCCGGCCGTGCCCGCGTCCTGACCGACGACGTTCGGCACAGTTACCGTCCCGGCGCCACCGGAGACGATGAGGATGACCGTCGAGTTCTTCGCCACCTGGGTACCCGCTTGCGGGTTCTGGTCGAGAACCTCGCCGGAAGGTCGGTCGCTGGCGCGGTCCTGGCGCTGGACGGTGAGACCGAGCTGGTCGAGGTCGTTGGTGGCGTCGTCGATGTTCTTGCCGATCTCAGCGGGCACCGCGACCTGCTGCGGCCCGCTGCTGACCGAGATCGTGACGGCGTCGCCCTTGTGGGCCTTCGCCTCTGGCTTGGGGTTCTGGTCGAACACCTGGCCGGCCGGTGCGTCGTTCTGCGTGTTCTGGACCTTGACGTCGAGGCCCTGGGCCTTGAGAGCGGCGGTCGCGTCCTGCTGGTTCTTGCCGATCACCGTCGGCACGACGACGTCGGCCCCCGTCGACGACCCGAGGCCCAGCTCGTGGGCAAGCAGGAACAGTCCTCCGACGAGCAGGGCGAGGAGCGCGACGAGGAGCCAGACGTACGCGCCCGTGCGCCGCCGCGGCCCTTGGCCTACCGGCGCCACGACCGTCGTCCCCGCGGGGACCGCCTGGGTGCGGTCGACGGCGGCCATTGCCGTCGTGGCGTCGGCACCAGCGGCGGGCGCCATTGCCGCCGCCCCCGCGGGGGCCGCGAGCACGGGCTTGCCGGCACGGAAGCGCAGCAGGTCCGCACGAAGCTCTTCGGCCGAGGCGTAACGGTTGGCGGGGTTCTTGGCGAGCGACTTGAGGACGATGGCCTCGAACGGCACCGGAATCTTGGGGTTGTGCTGCCGGGGAGGGATCGGCCGCTCACGGACGTGCTGGTAGGCCACGGCGACGGGGTTCTCGTTGTAGAACGGCGGGCGCCCGACCACCATCTCGTAGAGCACGATGCCGAGCGCGTAGACGTCGCTGCGGAAGTCGATGGGGCGTCCCTGGGCCTGCTCTGGCGAGAAGTAGGTCGCGGTGCCCATCACCGCACCCGTCTGGGTCAGCGCCTCCTGGGCGTTGCTGGCCGCGCGGGCGATGCCGAAGTCGGTGACCTTGACCTGGCCGCTGCTGCTGATGAGGACGTTGCCCGTCTTGATGTCGCGGTGCAGCACGTTGTTGTCGTGGGCGAAGGTCAGGGCGGCGGCGATGTCGGCACCGATCTCGGCGGCCCGACGGGGCGGGACGGGCCCGTCCTCGCGGATGAGTTGGCGCAGCGTGCGTCCCTCCACGTACTCCATGACGATGAAGTACGT
>JAFASB010000430.1 GCA_019244985.1 Acidimicrobiia bacterium
GGCACGCCGTGCGGTCGTACCACGAGCGACGTGTTCGATGGGCGAATGCAGCCACTGGGCGAGGGCGTGGAAGTAGACGATCTTGCGCCCTGTCGTCCGCACGCCCTGGGCCCAGCCGCTGGAGCTGCAGATCACGACGTCGGCGTCGACGCGCTGCCTCGAGAAGAAGAACGGAAGCGTCGGGAAGGCGAGCCGGTGGTGGCGGCGCAGACCGGGGATGCGGTCGATCGCCATCGGCCGAACGTCGCGCTCCTTCAGCTCGGCGTAGGTCGCTTCCGGCCAGTAAAAGGTGGTGTAGACGGGCGCGTCCGGGAATGCCCGCAGCATCGTGGCGAGTGTTCGCTCGCTGCCGCCTCGCTGAACGAGATGGTCGTGCACGAATGCGACTCTCACTGGGAGCGAAGGTATTCAATAGCGCCGTGTCAGACCCTGGGCGCATCGTCTTCTTCGCCGCCTACCCCCACATGTACGGCGGCAACGAGCGGGGGCTGGAGCTGCTGGCGAACGGCCTGCTGGCGCGCGGGTGGGCGGTGGGAGTGGTCGTCCCGTCGGAGGGAGAGGTCGCGGAGAGACTCCGTGCCGCTGGCATCGCCGTGGACGTGGTCGAGGCGCCGCCCACCCTCCGCATCTATGGCGGGGCGACGACCGGCAGGCGGGCCATCCAGGCGGCCGTTGCCCTCCCCGCCTACTGGGCCCGTCTGCGGCGCCGGATGCAGGGTGCCGACGTCGTCCACACGTTCGCTCAACGCGCCTTCGTGCTGGCCGGACCGGCAGCCCGTCTGGCGCGCGTCCCGCTCGTGTGGCAAGTCGGCGGGGCCGACCCGGGTCGCGTGGTGAACGAAGCCGCGGCGAGAACGGCGCACGCCGTCATCGCTGTCTCCCGTGCGGCTGCCACGGACCTGCCCCGTGCGGCTCGCGTACACATCGTGCCGGTCGCGGTCGACTCTGCCGCGTTCGACCCTCCGCCGTCGCAGGAGGCAGTCGGCGTGCACATCGTGACGGCGGCGCGATTGACACCCGAGAAGGGTGTCGACATTCTCGTGCGCGCCGCCGCGATCTTGCGGGAGCGCATCTCCGATTTGCGGGTCCTCGTCATCGGCGGCGCGCAAGACGGCCACGAGGCCTACCGCGACGAGCTGACCCGTCTGACCGCCGATCTCGGTGTTCGCAGCAACGTGTCCTTCCGAGGCCGAGTCGACCAACCTTTCCGGCACTGGGGCGGCGCCCGGGTCTATGTGCAACCGTCCAGACGCGAAGGCTTCGGCCTCGCCGCGGGCGAGGCCATGGCGAGTGGGCTACCGGTCGTCGCCACCGACGTCGGTGGTCTCGCCGAGGTGGTCGACGATGCCGGCGTGCTCGTCGCTCCCGACGATCCGCAGGCGCTCGCCGACGCCGTGGCCGCCCTGCTCGACGATCCGGAGCGCGCGGCGCGCCTTGCGGCCGCCGGACGCGAGCGGGCGGCGGCGACGTACACCCTCGACCGCATGGTGGACGGCGTGGAGGCCGTCTACCGGACGCTCAGCCGGGCGTGATCGACGTGATCTGGACCGTCTTGGAGGCCGCCCCGTTGACGTTGCTGCACGACCCCGAGGCCGAGAACGGTCCCGTGGCGTGCCCGGGCAGATGGGCGACCGAGCCGTTCGCCGTGCCGAGGACGGTGCCGGCCGAGCTGGCGAAGGTGATCGTGAAGGAGAACGAGTAGGCCTGCGGGTTGTTGTTGACGACGCTGCCGGCGACGCTCAGCTGGCCGTTCGAGCACGCGCCCCGCATCGACGGGAACGAGATCTGCGACCTCGGGTCGCCACTCGGCGCTGCGGTCGTCGCCGTCGTCGCTGCGGTCGTCGCCGGTGTTGCCGGCGTCGCGGTCGCCGACGTCACCGGCGGTTGGGTGGGAGTGGTCGTGGCGGGGACCGTCGTCGGCGCGCCGTTGGCCGGGCCGGGCAGGAACGTGGGCGAGGTGGTGACAAGAGTTGACGGCGACGTCGCGGCGGTCTTCTTCGAGCTCGTGTCGCGGGTGAGCAGGTAGACGACCGCGATGGCGATGAGAACGATCGCGGCGGCCAGGCCCAGCAGTGCCGCTTGCCGGCGGCGCCGGGAGTCGTCATCTTCGACGCCGGTCGCCGTGACCGGGAGGGCGTCGCCGTCGGCCGCGCCGCGGGCCTCGTCCCAGACGGCGAACGTCTTCTCGTCGTGGGCGTCGAGGTCGCTGGCGGCCGCCGCGGCACCGACCGCACCCGCGGCGGCTACGGCGGCCGCGGGCACCCGCTCGGTCCTGTCGGCGTCTTCGTCGGACTCGTCGTCGTCCGACGGAGTCGGACGGCCCTTGCGCAAGTCGACGTCGGGGTAGGCCGCAAGCATGCGGTCGAACTCGGCCTCGTCGTCGTCGGTGAGCTGCTCTTCGGCCTCGTCGACGTGCTCGTCCTCGGCAAGGACGGCGTCCTCGTCGGTCTCCTCGCCTTCGGGCTCCGCGTCCGCAGCAGCGCCTTCGTCGTCATCGCCGTCCTCGGCGTCCCCGGCGAAGAACTCGCCGAAGGCGTCGGCGTCGCCGGGCTCCTCGTCAGGCAGAACGTCGACGTCTTCGGCGTCGGCGTCTCGCGAGTGCAGGCCGGTCAGGTGCTGGATGAGAACGGCCGTGGGGTCGTCGGTGACTCCGTGCTCGGTCTCGAGGTGCTCGGCGTAGCCGTCCTCGGGAATGTCCTGGGCGCACACAGAGCACTTCAAGGCGCCACCGCCTCCCGAAGCGTGTGCCGCCACTGGTCGCGAGCCTCGGCGAGCGCGACGTCGAGGACACCGTCGGCCACGAGACGCTCGCCGCCGGAATCTCCGAGCAGCGTCGCCGGGATACCCGCGTCGGTGGCCCGGCGTAGGACTTCGGGTTCCTGCTCCGGCGTCGCGCACACGATGACGCGCGAGGGCACCTCGGAGAACAGGCGGGCGTGCCCGTCGATCCCCCTCACCCGAAAACCAGCGTTGCCGGCGAACGCCATCTCGGCCAGCGCCACCGCCAGACCCCCCTCGGACACGTCGTGGACGCCCGCAAGGATGCCATCGCCGACCAGGCCGCGGACAACATCCACGAGCGCCTGATGCCGGGCGTAGTCGACCTGGGCCAGTTCGCCGCCGGTGTTCCCGTGCCGTCGCGCCCAGGCGGAACCGGCCAGCGAGGACGCGTCGGGATCGCCGAGGAGGACGATGCGACCGTCGTCGATGAGACCGGCGCCCGGCGGGCGTCGGTCGAGATGGTCGATGAGTCCCACCATGCCGACGACCGGCGTCGGGTCGATGTCGCGGCCGCGCGACTCGTTGTAGAGGCTCACGTTGCCGCCGACGACAGGGATGCCGAGGGCGCTCGCCGCCTCGGCCATGCCGTCGATGGCCTCCGAGAGCTGCCACATGACTTCGGGGTGCTCGGGATTGCCGAAGTTCAGGCAGTTGACGATGGCGACGGGACGGGCGCCCGCACACGCGACATTGAGGGCGGCCTCGGCGACGACCATGGCCGTGCCCCGGCGCGGGTCCAGCGCACACCAGCGAGCGTTGCCGTCGGCCGTCACGGCTATAGCCCGATCGTTCGCCGGCAGGCCCGGCGCCTTGAGGCGCAGCACGGCGGCGTCGCCGCCGGGGCCCTCGACCGTGTTCAGGAACAGCTGGTAGTCGTACTGCGACCACACCCACGACAGATCGCGGGTGAGCGCAAGCAGGTCGGCGTCGCAGTCGTCGGGCGGCGGCAAGCGGTCGGGGTCGTCGGCGGCCCGCTCGGCGGCGTTGGCCGGGGCGATGCAAGGCCGGTGATAGAGCGGCGCATCCTCGTGCAGCGACGCCGCGGGCACGTCGGCCACGACCTTGCCGCCCTCGAGGATCCGCAGCCGGCCCGTCGTGTTGACGTGACCGACGACGGTGGCGCGCACCTCCCACCGCTTGCAGAGGTCGGTGACGGCGTCGAGGTCGTCGGGCTTGACGATGGCCAACATCCGCTCCTGGGACTCGCTGGTCATGACCTCGAACGCCTGCATGCCGGGCTCCCGCCGCGGTACGGCGTCGACGTCGACGTCCATCCCCATGCCGCCGCGCGACGCAGTCTCGCTCGTGGCGCACGTGAGGCCGGCGCCGCCGAGGTCCTGGATGCCGACAACCAGGCCGGCGTCGTACAGGGCGAGGCACGCCTCGATCAGGCGCTTCTCCTCGAACGGGTCACCGACCTGAACGCTTGGTCGTTTCGCAGAGTCGTCGTCGCCGAAGCCGGCCGACGCCAGCACGCTGACGCCGCCGATGCCGTCGCGTCCGGTCGTGGAGCCGAGCAGCACGGCGAGATTGCCGTCGCCGGACGCCTTGCCGAGCACGAGGTGCTCCTTGGGCATCACGCCGACACACATCACGTTGACGAGCGGGTTCTCGGCGTAACAGTCGTCGAACGCCACCTCGCCACCGACGGTGGGCACGCCGACGGAGTTGCCGTAGCTGGAGATGCCGTTGACGACGCCCTCGAACAGCCACCGGGCGCGCGGCGTGGTGAGCGGGCCGAAGCGCAGCGGATCGAGGGTGGCGATGGGGCGGGCGCCCATCGTGAAGATGTCGCGCAGGATGCCGCCGACACCGGTGGCCGCGCCCTGGTGGGGCTCGACCGCGCTCGGGTGGTTGTGGCTCTCGATGCGAACGGCGACGGCAATGCCTTCACCGGCGTCGATCACGCCCGCGTTCTCGCCCGGGCCGACGAGCACCCACGGGGCCTCGGTGGGCAAGCGGCCGAGGTGTGCACGGGACGACTTGTACGAGCAGTGCTCCGACCACATCACCGCGTACATCGCGAGCTCGAGCTCGTTGGGGTCCCGGCCGAGAATCCTGCCGATGGCGACGTACTCGTCGTCGGTCAGCCCGAGGGAACGGTGAAGCTCGCCGGCGGCCAACACGGCCTCACCGTATCCGAGGCACCATTCCAATGAATGTGATGCCTTGAATACCGCGAGTCGATCGTGGACAATGCGTGAAATGCCTGCCAAGCCCAACAGCGCAAGAACACCCATGTCCGACACCCACAAGGCGGCGTTGGCCGAGGGTCGTGAACAGGGAAGAGCGGTCCGCCGATATCTGGAAGCACTCGAGGCCCACAAACCCCGACGGGGACGGAAGCGCACGCCCGAATCGATGCAGAAGCGCCTCGCCACCATCGAGGAGAAGCTTCCCGACGCCGACCCTCTCACCCGCCTGCAATTGGTGCAGGAACGTATGGATCTGCAGCGTCAACTCGACGCCGCGGACAGCACCGTCGACCTTCAAGAGCTCGAGGACGAATTCGTGAAGGCGGCGGCCGACTACAGCCGGCGCAAGGGCATCACCTACGCCGCTTGGCGGGAATTGGGCATCGATCCGGCGGTGCTCCGCCGCGCCAGCATTCGGCGCGGCGCCGGCTGAGCATTTGCCCTAGACGCGCTCCGGCACACCCAGAAAAGAGCGCAAAAGAACGAGGCCGTCGGTGGAGCCCAGGAGGTCGTCGCTGGCGCGCTCGGGGTGCGGCATGAGACCGACGACATTGCCGCGCGACGAGCAGATCCCCGCGATGTCGTCGGTGGCGCCGTTGGGGTTGTCGACGTAGCGGAGCACGACGCGTCCTTCGGCCCGAAGCTCGTCGAGCGTGTGCGGGTCGCAGGTGTAATTGCCCTCGAAGTGATTGATCGGCAGCCGTAGGACCTGGGCCCGAGCCGCGCCCGACGTGAGGACCGAATCGGTGCTGTCGACGCGGACGTCCACGGTGCGGCACAGGAACTTCAGGCCGGCGTTCTTCTGCAGGGCGCCGGGTAGCAGGCCCGCTTCGGTGAGGACCTGGAAGCCGTTGCAGATGCCGAGCACGGGTCCGCCGTCGTCCGCGAACTTGGCGACGGCACCCATCACCGGGCTGAAGCGGGCAATGGCGCCGGGACGGAGGTAGTCGCCGTGAGCGAAGCCTCCCGGCAGCACGACGGCGTCGACGTCGCCGAGTGACGAGTCCCCGTGCCACAGCAGCTCGCCCGTGGCACCCACCCGCTCGACGGCCTCGACCACGTCGTGCTCACAGTTCGAGCCCGGGAAGACGACGACCCCGACCTTCACTCGATCGTCGCCTCCACACCGATACTGACCAGGGCGTCCTCGATCACCGGGTTGGTGAGGAACTTCTGACAGAGGTCGTCGACGCGCGAACGGGCGGTGTCGGCGTCGGGGGCTTCGACGGTGAAGCGGATCGCCTTGCCGACGCGCACGCCCTCGACGCCTTCGAAACCCAGCGCCGGCAGCGCCCGCTCGATGGTCGCACCCTGCGGGTCGGCAATACCGGGCCGCAGGGTGACCTCGACGAGTACCGGATACGACGCCATCGTCATTTGGAAACGCCCGGCCAGTCGGAGAACGACCGGCCGGTGAGGCGCTCGTAGGCCTCGACGTAGCGCTTCCGCGAGGCGTCGATCACCTCGGCGGGCAGCGACGGGGCCGGGGGCTGCTTGTTCCACCCGGTCGACTCCGCCCAGTCGCGCACGGGCTGCTTGTCGAACGACGGCGGGGTCGCGCCGGGCTTGTAGGTCTTGGTGTCCCAGAACCGCGAGGAGTCCGGCGTGAGGACCTCGTCGCACAGCGCCAGCTCCCCGTCGATCCAGCCCAGCTCGAACTTGGTGTCGGCGATGATGATGCCCTTCTCGAGCGCCATCTCCGCGCCTCGCCGGTACAGGGCGATGCTGGCCTCGGCGGCCTGCTTCACGACGTCGGCGCCGACGATGTCAGCGGCCTGGTCGACGGTGATGTTCTCGTCATGACCGGTGTCGGCCTTGGTGGATGGGGTGAACACGGGCTCGGGCAGCTGGTCGGACTCCTGCATCCCCTTGGGCAGCGGGACGCCGTGCATGGTCCCCGACGCCTTGTACTCCTTCCACGCGGAGCCCGAGAGGTACCCGCGCACGATGCACTCGATCTTCAGCATCTCGGCCCGGCGCACGACCATGCTGCGCCCGGCCAGGTCATCGACGCCGACGTCGGGGAAATCGGCGGCGTCGACCGAGACCATGTGGTTGGGAAGGATGTCGGTCGTGTTCTCGAACCAGAAGGCGCTGATGGCCGTGAGCACCCGTCCCTTGTCGGGGATGGGTTCGGGCAGCACCACGTCGAAAACCGAGATGCGGTCGGACGCGACGAACAGCAGGCGGTCGTCGCCCGCGTCGTAGACGTCGCGGACCTTTCCCGAATACAAGGGCTTCATACGTCCACATCCTCCAATGCTTCGAAAACGAGACCAACGTTGCGCAGCGACTGGTCGAGGCTGAACGCCTGGTCGAGGACGTCTCCGGAGACCGACACGCGGTCGTCCTGGTCGATGACCGCGCGCAGCGGACGGCGCTGCTCCCATGCCGTGCGGGCGGCTTCCTGCACGATGCGGTAGGCGTCGTCGCGCGCCAGGCCGCTGTCGATCAGCGCCAGCAGGACGGGCTGGCTGAAGACCAAGCCGTAGGAGCGATCGATGTTCTCGAGCATGCGCTCGGGGTGCACCTGCATACCCTCGACGATGCCGCGCATCTTCACCAGCAGGTAGTAAGCGAGCAGCGACGAGTCCGGAAGGATCACGCGCTCGACCGACGAGTGGGAGATGTCGCGCTCGTGCCACAGGGCGACGTCCTCCAATCCCGCCGACAGGTTGCCGCGCAGCACGCGCGCCAGCCCGGCCAGGCGCTCGGCCAGGATCGGGTTGCGCTTGTGCGGCATCGCCGAGCTGCCCTTCTGGCCGGAGCGGAACGGCTCCTCGACCTCGCCGACTTCCGTGCGCGCCAGATGGCGGATCTCGGTGGCGAACTGCTCGATGGACGCGCCGACCGAGGCGCACGCCCACAGGTACTCGGCGTGGCGGTCGCGCGCCACGACCTGGCTGGCGGGCACAGGCGCCAGACCGAGGCCGGCGCACACCTGCCGCTCGACCGCCGGGTCGATGTTCGAGTACGTACCGACCGCGCCCGAAACCTTCCCGACGGCGATCGCGTCACGGGCTGCTCGCAGCCGGGCCCGGTCGCGATCGGCCTGCAGGCACCACAGGACGAGCTTGGCCCCGAGCGTGGTGGGCTCGGCGTGCATGCCGTGCGTCCGGCCCACCATCGGCGTGTCGCGATGGGCGACGGCCTGCGCCTTGAGGGCGGCGACCAACTGCCCGCTGGCGTCGACCAACAGGTCGGCGGCCCGGGCCAGGGTGGCCCCCAGCGCAGTGTCGACCACGTCGCTCGACGTCAGCCCGTAGTGGACCCAGGCGGCCGCCGGGCCCCCGATGGCCTGCTGGACGACGTCGACGAACGCGGCCAGGTCGTGGTCGGTGACCTTCTCCCGCTCCTGGACGGCGACCACGAACTCCGGGGTCACGGCCGGAGCCCGCTCACGTACCGCCTTGGCGTCGGCCTCGGGGACCACGCCGAGTGACGCCCAGGCCTCCACGGCCAGGATCTCGACCTCCAGCCAGAGCGCCAGGCGCGCCTGATCGGTGAACAAACCGGACATCGGCGGCAGCGAATACCGCTCTATCAAGCCGTCGGCCCCAGATGCCGATGCAAGACACTGCGATGGCGGAACCCACCCAGTGCGACAAGCACCTCTTCGAAGAGGCGACCGGGATGTGCCGTACCTGCCGGCGCCCCTACTGCGCTGACTGCCTGGTCTACGCCCACGGCCCGGACAAGGCGCCGCTGTGCGTCCCCTGCGCCCTGCAGGCCTCGGGCGTGCGCTCGACGGCGACCAAGGCCCGCCGGGGCATGGGTGGCCGGCTGCTCGCCAGCGTGGCTGCGACGGCGGCCACGGCGGTCCTCGCCATCCCCGTGCTCAGCGCGATCCACTAGCCCGGCCGGAGTTCTCACTTAGGCAGCCACTGCGCCCGGTAGTCGGCGAGGCGCTTGGCCAGGCCCTCGTCTGAGATCGCCAGCATCTCCACCACCAGCAGCGCCGCGTTCTGGGAGCCGTCGATGGCGACGGTGGCCACCGGGATCCCCTTGGGCATCTGGACGGTGGCGTAGAGGGCGTCGACCCCGTTGAGGGCGCCGCCACTCAACGGGACGCCCACGACCGGCAGGGTCGTGTGGGCGGCGACCGCACCGGCGAGGTGCGCGGCCATCCCGGCGCCGCAGATGAAGGCGACGTAGCCGTTGTCTCGGGCACCCCGGGCCATCTCCACGACGGCTTCTGGTGTGCGATGGGCGGATAGGACCCGTTCGTCAGGCTCGAGTCCGAACTCTTCCAGGGTCTTGACGGCTGCGGCCATCTTGTCCCGGTCGTTGGGCGAGCCCATGAGGATTGCGACCTTCACGTTCCATCCTTAGCAGCGTTTTCGGCGATGTCGGTGCGATGCTGTCTACCCGGCCAGCGGATGCGGTCGACGGCGGCGTACACGCGGTCCCG
>JAFASB010000015.1 GCA_019244985.1 Acidimicrobiia bacterium
TGGGGCAGAGTCGCTGATTCAGGTGAACATGGGCGCCGCGAACCGGGACCCCAAGCGCTGGGACCGGCCCGACGAGTTCGACATCTTCCGTCCGCCGCTCCAGCACGTGTCGTTCGCTCTCGGGCCTCACACGTGCCTCGGCATGCACCTGGCCCGCATGGAGACCACGGTCGCCATGGAGACGATCCTCGACCGCCTCCCCAGGATGCGCCTCGACCCGGTCGGCGACGACATCCACATCCGCGGCCGCGCCTTCCGAGCCCCGGCCTCCCTGCCAGTGCTCTGTTAGACGCCCCACCGCGTCCACCTACACCGACTTCCGTGCGAAAGTCGGAGGGCGGCGGGCGTCACGGCCTGACTGTCACACCCGCTGGCTTTACTGGCCTCATGGGTTGGCGCGAGTTGGGCGAAGAGGCGGCGACGCAGTACGGCGTCGTCGACATCGACCATGCGCTGCGGCACGTCACGCACCGCCAGGTGAAGCACGCCGTTCAGACAGGACGGCTCCAGCCGATGTTCACCAATTCCGGTACATATCGGTTCAGCGGGACGCCGGAGTTCTGGGAGCAGCTCCTGTTCGCCGCCTGCAGAACCACGCACGGCTGGGCGTCGCACAAGTCCGCTGCTCGAATGTGGGGGATCGCCTATGTCCCTGCCCAACGCGTCGAGCTCCTTGTGCCCGAGCATCAGGTCGTACGTCTCGAGGGCGTCACAGCACATCGCAGCAACCGCATACTCCCGCGCCACGTCACCACCTATGCCGGCATCCCCATCACGACCGGGGCGCGCACTCTCGTCGACCTGTCGGCAGTGCTGGGCGACCAGACCCTGGAGCGGGCGATCGACGATGCCCTTAGGAGGAACGTGACGACCGTGAAGGAACTGGGCGCCTGCTTCGAGGAACTCGCTGGACGGGGCCGGCGGCGGATCGCCCACCTTCGGCCGATCCTCGACGCTCGGGTCCCCGGGTTCCACCCGGGGGCCAATGCCGGCGAGCTGCGCGTCGCGCGGTGGACTGTCGAAGCGGGCCTCCCGAAGCCGGTCCAGCAGGTATGGGCGGTCGCCGAAGGAAAGCGGTACTGCCTGGACTTCGCGTACCCCGAGTTGAAGATCGGCTGGGAGTGGGACCCCTGGGAGACCCACGGCATCCGGCGGGCGTTCAGCTACGACCGCTCACGGAGGAACGATCTCGAGCTCGCGGGTTGGCTGATGCTGCAATTCACGCCGGAGATGGGACGCCGAGTCGTCGTCGACCGGGTGCGAAAGGCGATCGAGCAGCGATCATTCCGACTTTCGTGCGTTGAAGCCCAATAGTTGGGCTTCAACGCACGAAAGTCAGGCCGGAGTGGGACTCAGTAGTCGTACTTGGGGACGTAGGCGCCGCGGCCCATGGCCGCGCTCTCCTCGGGGTCCATCGACTCGTCGACGCCGCCGCGGACCTCGGTGACCCACGGGAGGCGGTCGCTGAGAATGCGCTCGACGCCGGCCTGCAGAGTGGTGGTGCTGATGGCGCACGAGCTGCAGGAGCCCTGGAGCATGACCTCGACGACGCCTTTTTCGACGTCGGCCTCGACGAGGAGGAGGTCGCCACCGTCCTGCTGCACGGCCGGGCGGATCATGTCGATGAGCGCGGTGAGGTCGTCGAGCCGCTGCTTGCGGTCGTCGTCGGTCAGCGCTTCCTGGGTCTGCTCTGCGTCCACGTCGATGTCAACGCTACCGAAGGCCTGGATCATCCCCGCAGCGCACGTTCGAGGGGCGTCGGGAACCTCGGCGTGTAGCGGATGTCACCCACGAGGGCGCCAACGGCCTCGGCGGCCGCTTCGACGGCTGCAGTTGCCTCTCGACCGATGTCTTCGAGCAGGCGGTAGGCGATCTCCCCGTCCCGGCGTTGAGCCCAGCCCCCGACGATCCGCCCGTCGCACCAGATCGCCGGGCCGGCGTTGCCGATGCGGTCGAACACCTCGGACCCGTGGGCGCCCAGGTACCACTCTCGGTCCTTCCACCCCATCGTCGTGGCGTCGAGCGAGGGCGTCAGCTTCACCCACGGCTTCGGCGACCGCACGGGCGCCACGTCGTCGGCCAGCATCAGACCCACGGCGCCTCCGTCCAGCTCCGCCTCCACCGGCTCGATCGACGTCAACGCCTTGCGGACCTCGCCGGCGCTCCAGCCTGTCCACCACTTGAGATCGGTCAACGTCCCCGGGCCGAAGGCGCGCAGCCATCTCCGCACGAGCGCCCCGCGCGCCTCGTCGACCGGGAGATGGACGATGGGCGACCCGAGCCAGCGCTCCGGCGTGGTCCAGCGGTACTGCGTGCTGATCCACGATCCCCGCGGCTGGGCCCGGACAACCCGGCCCTCCGCGGCCAGCAGGAGCAGCACCCGGCTGGAGATGCTCACCTCCGCCTCGTACTTCTTGCCGCGGGACAACACCAGCTTCTTCCCGAGGTCGGGGACGTCGGCCCCCAACTGGGCCGCAGTCGCGTCCCCCCGCGCCCTCAGCGCCTCGACAGCCGCCTTCTCGACCCTGCGCAACCACTTGCCGGGGTCCTGCGCGATCTCGGCCTCGGTCAGGAACTTCACCAAGCGGGCCCGCTCACGCACCGCAACCGCGTGGCTGGCGGCCGATTGCACGACCGGTACGAGGTCGAGCGGCTCGACGAACAACGTCCGCCGCATCCCCAGCATTCGCAGCAGAGTGCGGTCCTCGTACAGCGCCCGCTCGACCGCGGCGATCGACGGCTTCTTCATGCGGACCGCGGCAGACACGAAGATCGACGCCGGGTCCGTGCCGTGCAGCCCGACGAGGTCACGGGCAACGTCGACTACGTCAGACGCGCGCGCGGTCGTGGCCAGGTGATGACGGCGGGCGAGACGAGCGCGCCGTTCCTCGACTCCGACCCGGCGCACGTCGGTTAGGGCTTCTTCACCACTTCCCAGCGGACGGGCTCGCCGTCGAGCTGCCGGACGACGCCACGCGCCTCCAACACCCGGATGTGGGCCAGCGCCTCGCCAAGGGCGGCGCGTCGCATCCACCCGTTGATGCGGTCCCACGAGCGCGACCAACGCATCCGGGCCGTGATGTCCCAGGCCGTGTTCGAGCCCGATTCGATGGCGTCGATGACCTCGCCGAACCGCTCCTCGTGGTGCGCCTTCAGCTCGTTCACCCGGGCCTGCAAGCCGACGAAGCGGTGCTCGTGAGCGGGCAGCACCTCGTCGGTCTCGAACTCGGCGACTTTGTCGAGGGACGCCAGATAGTCGACCAGCGGATTCTCGGCTTGCGGGTTCACCGAGATGTTCGGCGTGATCCGGGGAAGGACGTGGTCGCCCGAAAGCATCAGCCGCAGATCCCGCTCGTAGAAGCAGAGGTGCCCGGCGGTATGGCCCGGCGTCCAGATCGACACGAGGTCCCAGCCGGGCACCTCGGGCTTGTCGCCGTCCTCCAACAGGATGTCGGGATGGGTCGTGACGACAAACGGGAGCACCGGCATCGACGCGCCCTTCAGCGACTGCACCTCGTCCTCAGGTGCACCAGCGCGCATGAGCAGCTCGCCCATCCGCTCGACGAGGGGCCTCGGCTCCTCGTACCGGTCGTGGACCAGAGCGGCGTCCGCCGGGTGCAGCGCGACCCACGCGCCGGAGGCCTCACGGATGCGACCGGCCAGCCCATAGTGGTCGGGATGGATGTGGGTGACCAGCACGCCCTGGACGTCGCCGATGTCGAAACCGGCGGTAACGAGACCGCGGCACAACACCTCGTACGCGTCGTCGGTGTTCCACCCGGCGTCGACGAGGTAGGGGCCCTTGTCGGTCTCAAAGGCGTAGACGAGGACGTAGCGCAGCGGGTTGTTCGGGATGGGTACCGGGACACTCCACAGTCCGGGCCGCACCCGCTCGACGGGCGGCAGCGGTTGTTCGACCACGCGCCTACGCCGCCCCGCCGTCGACGTAGATGCGCTCGCCGGTGATGAAGGCGCCACTGTCGGACACGAGGAAGCGGACGACGCCGGCGATGTCGTCGGGCGTGAGCACCCGTCCGAACGGCATCGACTGATCGAGGGCGTGGATGTCGTCGACCCCGAGGGCGCCCTTCACCAACCGTCGGCCCATCTCGGTCTCGACGAGCGCGGGGGCGACGACATTCACCCGGATCCCGTGGCGTTTCTCTTCGTTGGCGAGCGTCATCGCCAGCGCCTCCATCGCCGCCTTGCCCATGTTGTAGGGCGCGCCGCCTGCTCCCATCTGCCTGGTGGCGACGCTCGAGATCATCACGATGTCGCCCCGTTCGCGCTCGCGCATCTGAGGCACGAGCATGCGACAGAGGTGGTGTGCGCCCAACGCGTGCGTGCCGACGACGCGCGCCAACTCGTCGGGGTCAGTCTTGGCGACCGACTGCCCGCGGCTGGCGATGCCCGCGTTGTTGACGAGGACGTCGACATGGCCGAAGTCGGCGAGGACGCCGTCGACCATCGCCTGGTCCTGCTCGAGTGAGTCGACCGAGGCCTGGTAGGCGGCACCGCGCCGG
>JAFASB010000376.1 GCA_019244985.1 Acidimicrobiia bacterium
GGTCGCGGTGCCATCGACATGCTCAACCTCACGGCATCGATGGCAGTCGCGACCCGGCACCTGGCCGACGACGGCTTCCGCCCTGCGGGCGACTTGGTGTACCTGGCGGTCGCCGACGAGGAGAACCTGGGCGAGGCGGGCGCCAAGTGGCTGGTCGAGCACGAGCGCGACGCGGTCAGCGCCGACTACGTGATCACCGAGTCCGGCGGCATCCCCATTCCGACGCCGACGGGCGTCAAGCTGCCGGTCGTCATCGGTGAGAAGGGAACACACTGGACGACCCTGCGTGTCCGGGGGACACCGGGCCACGGGTCCTCGCCGCTGCTGACGGACAACGCCCTGGTGAAGGCGGCCGAGGTCGTCCGTCGCATCGACGCCTACCGCCCGGAGGCGCAGATCCACGCCACATGGCGCCGACTGGTCGAGTCGATGGGATTTCCGCCCGAGCTCAGCGAACCGATGCTGCAGGCCGAGGGGTTCCGGGAGATGTGCGAGGCGCTCCCGACGATCGGCCTGGCGCGCATGGCCCACGCCTGCACGCACACGACGATCGCCCCCACGGTCGTGCGGGGCGGCGCCAAGGTGAACGTGATCCCCGACAAGGTCGACATCGATCTGGACATCCGCACCCTCCCCGGCCAGGGCGCCGACGAGATCGACGCCATGGTTCGCGAGGCCCTCGGCGATCTGGCCGACGACGTCGAGCTCATCGTGCGCCAACACGATGACGCGACCGAGTCGCCCGCCGACACGCCGTTGTGGGACACCCTCCAGCGGGTGGCCGCCCGGCTGTCTCCTGGCTCGGCGACAGTGCCGCTGATGATGATGGGTGCAACCGACGCCCGCTTCTTCCGCCGGGCGGGTGCGGTCGCCTACGGCTTCGGATTGTTCAGCCAGCGAATCAGCTACGACGAGTTCAGCTCGATGTTCCACGGTGACAACGAGCGCGTTGACCAGGAGTCGCTGCGCCTGAGCACCGAGCTCTGGGACGCCACGGCGCGCGATCTCCTGGGCAACTAGTGGCGATCAAGGCCGTCCTCTTCGACGTCGGGGGCGTCATCACGACGAGCCCCTTCGACTCCTTCGCCCGCTACGAACGCGACCAGGGGCTCCCCGCCGGCTTCATCCGCAAGCTCAACAGCACCAACCCCGACACCAACGCCTGGGCTCAGCTCGAGCGCAACGCCGTCGACTTCGGCCAGTTCTGTGACCTCTTCGAGGCCGAGGCGCGCGCCGCGGGCGGCGAGCTCAAGGCCGTCGAGGTCATGCAGTGCCTGGTCGGCGATGTGCGTCCCGAGATGGTCGAAGCCGTCCGCCGCTGCCACGAGCGCTTGAAGACGGGCATGCTCACGAACAACGTTCGATCCGAGGACGAGGGCGACGGCGGACGCCTCGATGGCCTGCTGCTGCCGCTGTTCGACGTCGTCATCGAGTCGAGCAAGGCGGGCGTCCGCAAGCCCGATCCGAGGTTCTACGAGATGGCGTGCGAGCAGCTCAGGATCGAACCGCCCGAGGCGGTGTTCCTCGACGACCTCGGCATCAACCTGAAGCCGGCGCGGGCGATGGGGATGACGACGATCAAGGTCGTCGACGCCGACAAGGCGCTGGCGGAGCTCGAAGAGGCGGTCGGCTTCCCCGTTAGATGACGACGATGCCCACGATCGCCGCCGCGGTCGTGATCAGGGCGACGTAGTCGGGAAGGTGGAGGTGGACGGGCAGGCGCGGTGCGGGACCCACTCCCCCGCGGCCGTCGATGGCGTCTGCCATCTCCCGGGCGCGACGCATGGCTGACACGAGGGCGCCGACGAGCAGGTCGTGCAGGTTCAGCACCTCACCCTTCATCGTCGTCGGCACTTCGGGATGGCGCAGCCGCCGCACCGCGTACAGCGTCCGTAGCTCGTCGACGAGCAAGGGCAGGCACCGCACGCACAGGGTCACTGCGGCCACCACCTCGTCGACCGGCGCCCGCACGAGGCGCAGCGGCGCGAACAGCCGGGTGAGCGCAGGACCGAGGTCGGCGAGGTGCGTCGTCCATCCGAGCACTACGGCGAAGCCGAGGACGACGACGGTGAGGGTCGTGAACCGAATCCAGTCGATCAGGCCGCCGAATCCCAGTGTGAGCGCGGGAGTGTGGATCTCCGGCTTGCCGCCGGCGGTCAGGGCCAGGAAGCCGGCGAAGGCCAGGAGGTAGAAGAACCACAGCGGCGGCCGTGGCGCAGCCGTGAGCGACACCCGGCAGGTGATCAGAGCGGCGGCGAGGACGGCGAAGGCGATCGCCTGTGCGGGCCACGTGGGCACCGCCACGACGGCGATGCCGATGCCCGCAACGACCAACAGCTTCGTGCCCGCCCACATCTTGTGGACCGGGCTCGTGCCAGGCACGTAGCGCAGGAAGTGCAGTTCGCTGGCCGCGGTCGTCATGACGTCACCGCGGTTCGCAGCACCTCGGCGACAGGTCCATCGGCGACGATGCGGCTGTCACCGAGTACGAGCCCGCGATCGGCGATGCGGTCGGCGTCCTCGGTGTCGTGGGTGACGACGACGGTGGTGAGCCCCGTTGGCAAGCGCCCGAGAACCTGTACGAGCGACTCACGCGAAGGGGCGTCTAGCCCAGCGAGGGGTTCGTCGAGCACGAGCACCCGCGGCCGCCGGACGAGGACGCCGGCGAGCGCGACGCGCCGCTGCTCGCCACCACTCAGCTCGTCGATTCGCCTGGCGCGGAACCGGTCGGGGTCGAGGCCGACGTCGCCGAGCGCGGCGTCGACGGCGGCGTCGTCGATGTCGAGACCGAACCGCACGTCGGCCGCAACGGTGGGACGCAGAAGTTGAAGGCGGGCATGCTGGAACGCCATCGCAGTGTGGCGCTCCTCGATCGACAGCGGACCGTCGTCGAGTGTGACGTCGCCCTCCGACGGAACGAGGAGGCCGGCCAGAATCCACGCCAGCGTCGACTTGCCGGATCCGTTCGGCCCGACCACGACGACCCGGCTGCCGTCGTCGAAGGTGACGTTGACGTCCTGCAGAGCGCGATGCGCCCACGGCGTTCCGGCCGAGTACACGTGACCGACATGGCCGAGCACGAGCACGCCCTTCAGACCCCCGCCCGCTGACCGAGCACGACGTCGGGCGGGCCCGACGTCTCGACAAGGCCGTCGCGCAGCACGACGACGAGATCGGCGCCTGCGGCCTCCTCCATGTGGTGGGTGATGTGGACAACCGCTGTGCCATGGGCCGGAAGTTGGCGGAGCACCTCCATCACCTGGCGCCGCCCTGCGGGGTCCACCATGGCCGTCGACTCGTCGGAGATCAGCAACGCGGGCCTCCGTGCCAACGCCGAGGCGATCGCCAGCCGTTGCAACTCGCCGCCCGAAAGCGTCGCCGTCTCTCGCTCAGCGAAGCCCTCGAGCCCGACACGTCGGAGCAACCCGTCGACGTCAACATCCTGATCGGCGGCCAGCCCGAAGCGGATGTCATCGGACGCGCGGACGCCGAGGACCTGACTCTCGGGCCGCTGGAAGATCTCCGCCGTACCGCCCTCCTTGCCATGGGCGGCTGCGCCCGGGCGCTCGACGGTCCCGGCGGTCGGCGGCCGTCCGGCGAGGATCCGCGCCAGCGTCGACTTGCCCGAGCCGTTGTGGCCGACAACAGCGACGAAGGTCTCCGGCTCGATCCGCAGATCGACACCGCGCAGCGCATCCTCGGTGGCGCCGGGGAACCGGTAGCGCGCCCCGCGCAACGTGACGGGGAGGGGACCGGGGTCGCCGGTCTCGACCGGCGGCTCGGGACCGGGGCGGGCGAAGGCGGCATCCAGACGGCGCAGCGCGGGATTGGCGATGCGACGGCACAGCAGTGTCATCAGCACGAGGAACAACAGCTCCACCGCAGGGACCGCGATCCACCAGTGGTGGATCACCCAGCGCACGGCGTGGTCGCCCCACTTGGCGGCCCCGTCGAGCCCCACCCGCCGCAGCAGCTTCCGGGAACCTTTCGTGCTGATGTCGATCTGTTTGAACGTGAGCTTGCGGGCCTGAGCGAAGAGCCAGAGCGCGGCGACGCTGAATGCGGCCGTGGGGACCCAGACCACCGGCACGCTGAAAAGCGCGGCCTTCCCCCATCCCCACCGCCACCGGTAAGCCAGCCCGACGTTCACACCTCCGAGCGCCACCAGGATGTGGTTCAAGGTGAGCGTGTAGCCGCCGAGGAGGAATGCCACCAGGCCCGAAGCCACCGCGGCGATGACGACGGCCCGCAACCGACGCCGCGCCGCGATCGCCGCGAACGGCACCGTGGCGGCGGCG
>JAFASB010000466.1 GCA_019244985.1 Acidimicrobiia bacterium
GTCAGTCACGCCATGCGCAGCAACGGGCTCTCGCCGGGCTCGCTGAGCTTCGAGATCACCGAGAGCGTCCTGATGGAGGACGTGGAGTTCTCCATCGAGAGCCTGGTTGGCCTCAAGGCCTTGGGCGTGCGGCTGGCGGTCGACGACTTTGGCACCGGCTATTCGTCCCTCGCCTACCTGAAGCGCCTGCCGCTCGACACGCTGAAGATCGACCGGGCCTTTGTCGACGGGCTGGGCACCGACCCCAACGACTCGGCGATCGTCGCCGCCATCGTCGCCCTCGCCGGCGCCCTGGGCCTGAAGGTCGTCGCCGAGGGGGTCGAGACCGACCGCCAGATGGAGGAGCTCCGGCGGCTGGGTTGCGACCGGGCCCAGGGTTACCGCTTCGCCAAGCCCTTGTCGGCTGCGGACTTCGAGGAGTACATCCGCCGCTGAGGGAGTCGGAGCCGGTGGGGTAAGTAGGG
This sequence comes from Acidimicrobiia bacterium, assembly GCA_019244985.1. Classification (GTDB taxonomy): domain Bacteria; phylum Actinomycetota; class Acidimicrobiia; order Acidimicrobiales; family AC-14; genus CADDZP01. Next base: position 465 of record JAFASB010000466.1, read on the forward strand.
ACTGTGACTGATCCCGACGACCGCGAGCTGTCCCAGGCCATCGGCCGAGTCGCTGGAGGCGAGCTTCGCCGCAGCGACGTCCGACCTCTCGCCCGGACGGTCGTGTCGTCGCTGCGCCGCGCCGGCCGTTCAGCCGTCGTCGGCGGCCAGTGGCTGGCGGAGACTGCGATCGAAGCCGTCCCGCACATTCCGGTTCGCGACATCGAGACGCTGCAGGTTCACCACGGCGGCGCCAGCGGTGCCGTGCTCGCCGGTGAGCTCATCCGCAACGCGGCGCGCGCCTCGGCCGCCGTCGGCGCCACGATGGGCGCCCTGGCCGCGGGTGAGGACCTCGCGCCCCCGGCATGGGTCGTGCTGCCGATCGAGCTCGTCGTCGAGACCCTCGCCGTCGCCGCCATCGAGATGAAGTTGGTCGCCGAGCTGCACGAGGTCTACGGCCGGCCTGTGCCCGGCCAGGGCACCGAGCGGGCCCTGGCGTTGGCCCGGGCGTGGGGCGAGCGTCGCGGCGTCCGTCCCGAGATGCTGCTCACCGGCGTCGGCCTCGGCGAGGCGCTCGGACGGGGCACGCGCAACGAGGTCATGCGTCTCGTACGTCGACGACTCATGCGGCGCACGCTGCGCAACACGACATCGCTGGTGCCGTTCCTGATCGGCGCCGTCGCCGGAGCGGAGGTGAACCGCAGGGCCACTGCGAGTCTCGGCGACGCGGTCGTCCGCGACCTCGCCGACCCCAGACCCTGGCGTTAGTAGCGCATTCCCTCTCGCGGCATGCCGTCGATCATGCCGAGCGAGAGGTAGTGGTCCCAGCCGAGCATGTGGCGGAGCGCGGGGGTTGCCCGCTCGAGGACCTCGGGGCTGAGCGACACGAACCAGTTCTCCTGCTGACGGATGAACGGCCGGCAGTAGTAGGCGAGGATCCCGTGCCGGCGTTCGTCCTTGGTGACGTTGGCGCCGGTCTGGTGCCACAGGCGTCCTTCGAACACGAACGCCGTGCCGGCCGGCCCGCACACCGGCTCGGTGTCGGGCAGGTTCGACCAGTCGGGGCCGTGGTCGAGGCGGTGTGTGCCGGGCACGATCCGCGTGGCGCCGTTCTCGGGCGTGAAGTCGTCGAGCATCCACATCACATTGGCGACGAGGGGATACGGCGGCCACGGCGGCGGCACGAAGCTCTCGTCGGCGTGCATGAACATCGGGGTCCCGCCCGGGCCCGCGATGTTGGCGTCGATATTCGACAGGAGGAAGTCCGGCCCGAGGAGGTGACCCATGAGGCGCAGGATCAGCGCGTCCGGGGCGAGCTCCTCGAACATCTCGCCCTTGTTGAGCAGGGTCCAGACGCGCTGGTTGGCCCCGCCGTCGTAGACGTAGTCGGTGCCGTCGGCGATCTCGGCCTCGGCCAGCTCGATCAGCCGGGCCCGTAGCGCAGCGACCCGATCGGGGGGCAGGGCGCCTTCGATCAGGCAGTAGCCGTGCTGGTCGAGGTCGGCCTTGGCCCGGTCGTAATCGGTGGTCAACACAGCGGTCACAGTGTCGAACTGTAACGATCCTCGTAACCTGCGGGCCCGTATGCGTGTAGGGATCCTCGGAGGGACCGGCCCGGCCGGCAAGGCGTTGGCCGCCCGTCTGGCGTCGGCCGGCATCGACGTGGTCATCGGCTCGCGTTCGCGTGAGCGCGGTGAAGAGATCTGTCAGCAGCTGCGGGACAAGTGGCCCGACCACAACCTGTCGCTGACCGGCGGCGAGAACGTGGAGGCGGCCAGCACCGAGCTCGTCGTCGTGGCAACGCCGTGGGACGCAGCAGCGGCGACGGCGGCCGGGCTGTCGCAGCACCTGACCGACAAGGTCGTGATCTCCATGGCCAACGCCCTGACCCGCCTCGGCAAGGACTTCGTGCCGCTCATGCCGGGACGCGGTTCGATCACCGCCGGTGTCCAGGCGGCGGTGCCTGCCGCCCGGGTCGCAGGCGCCTTTCATCACCTGCCCGCGCACGCGTTGGGCGACCTCGACCACACCCTCGAGAGCGACGTCCTCATCTGCGCCGACCATCCCGATGCGGCGACGACCACGGCCGAGCTGGTTGCCAAGATTCCCGGTCTCCGGCCCGTGCACGTCGGTTCACTGGACGCGGCCGCACCCGTCGAGTCGTTCACGGCGGTGCTGCTTCAGGTGAACGTCCGCTACAAGACCCGCGCCGCCATCCGCATCACCGGGCTGGACATCTAGTTCGCGTGAGCGAGCGAAGCGAGCGAACCAATGTGAGAGTGCTTGTTTCGCCGCGAAGCGGCGAAGACCGGATCCTCTCGCCGCCGAAGGCGGCCCGTTGATCCGGTTGTACGACACCGCCCGTCAGGAGGTGGTGCCGTTCGAGCCGGCGGGTCGCACGGTCACGATGTACACGTGCGGCATCACGCCGTACGCGGCCAGCCACGTGGGCCACGCGGCGGCGTACGTCACCTACGACATCCTCGAGCGTCGCCTGCGCGACCTCGGCCACACGACCCAGCTCGTGCGCAACGTCACCGATGTCGACGACGACATCCTCCGCAAGGCGCGGGAGCTCGGCGTCTACTACCTCGACCTGGCGGCCGAGGAGACCGCCCGCTTCGACGCCGACATGTCCGCCCTCGGTCTGCTGCAGCCCTTCAGCACGCCCCGCGCCACGTCGGCGATCCACGACATCCTCGGGTTCATCGGCATGGTGATCGACCGCGGCCACGCGTACGAGTCCGGCGGCGGCGTGTACTTCAGTGTCGCCAGCTTCGACAGGTTCGGCCAGGTCAGCCATCTGTCGCGGGAGGAGATGCTCCGGCTGGCGGCCGAGCATGGTGGCAACCCCGATGACCCCGCCAAGCGGGACCCGCTCGACTTCGTGCTCTGGCAGCCGTCGGCACCCGACGAGCCGTCGTGGCCGTCGATGTGGGGTCCAGGCCGTCCGGGCTGGCACATCGAGTGCTCGACGCTCGCCCTGCGCGAGCTCGGCACAACGATCGACCTGCACGGCGGCGGCTCCGACCTCATCTTCCCCCACCACGAGTCGGAGGCTGCCCAGTCCGAGGCGGCGACCGGTCAACCGTTCGTACGCCACTGGCTGCACCAGGGGATGGTCCGCCTCGGCGGCGAGAAGATGTCCAAGTCGCTCGGCAACCTCGTGTTCGTCAGCGACCTGGTGAAGGAGTGGGAGCCGATGGCCGTGCGCCTGGCCATCCTCGCCAACCACTACCGGGACTCGTGGGACTGGGAGGACGACCTCTTGCCGGTCGCGCTCGAACGCCTGGAGCGTTGGCGGGCCGCGGGGGAGGGAGACGGGGGACTCGATGCCGCCCGCGCCGCCCTGGACGACGATCTCGACGCGCCCGGTGCGCTTGCCGCGGCCGACGAAGCTGCGAGACACGGTGAGGGCGTGTCGGCGGCGGCCTCGCTGTTGGGCGTCGACCTCGCTAGTTGACGATCAGCTCGGTCCGCTTGTGGGCCGGGTGGAGCTGGCAGTACACGACGTAGGTGCCTTTGGCCGTCGGCGTGATCTTCACGCTGATGGTCTTATCCGGGTCGACCGTCTGCTTGACGCCAAAGGCGTCGATGCTGAAGCCGTGCGTGACCTTGGTGGCGTTGCCGACCTTGATCACGACCTTGCGCCCTTCCTTGACCTTGATCGGGTTGCTGGGCTTCCAGCCGGTGCCGCCGGCGACGGGCGCGGCGACAACCCCCTTGTGGGTGGTCTTCACGCTGCAGCCCGCAAGCAGCAGGCTGCCGGCGAGCAGAGGTGCGAGGACGAGGGCGACCCGCTTCATCGGCGGGGAAGCTAACTAACTCGCTGCGCAGTCGTCGACCACAGCGCAGTCGTCATCGAACACCGAGAGCAGGTCGGTCAGCCCGGTCAGCTCGAGGAGGCGGCTCACGTCGGTGCTGGGACACCGCAACAGAAGGTCGCCGCCGTCGTTCTTCAGGCGCCCGCGAGCGAGGACCAGGGCCACCAGGGCATCGAAGTCGAGCTTGGCCGTGGGCTTGAGGTCGAGGACGACGCGGTTGTGACCGTGGCCGACGAGCTCGTCGAGCCGGCGCTGGAGCTGGGCGGCGCTGTCCTGATGGAGGTCGCCGTCCACGGTGATCCAGTGCCAGCCGTCGCCCCGCTGGGCGGTCGTCAGGGTGATCATCGCGAGCGGCCGGTCAGGCCGCTTCCTCCTCGTCGACGGGAGCGGGCGGGGCGTCGGTGCGGTCGCCGCGAAGGTCATCGAGTAGGCGCTCCCAGCGGAGCTGCTGGGCGAGCCAACGCATCGCCGCTTCCTTGCCCTGTGGATTGGTGGATGTGTGGTGCATGTGTTGTGTCTTCATCTCTCTTGTTCCAACGCAAGGTCACCACATCACCCTCCCCTCGCGCTAACCAAAGCAAGCAAATGTGACAGCATTCACATACTCCGGGGGATCCCAAAATTCCTGCTTGGGGCGGTCAGAAACCCACTCTGGGTAGCGAAGAGACGCCCGTCGCCGCTCGTGTGCCTATCCTCGGCCGACGATGGCCGACATCACCGTCTCGCTGCCCGACGGCTCCTCGCGCTCGCTGCCCGAAGGGGCGACCGCCGGCGATCTGGCGTCGTCGATCGGGAAAGGCCTCGCCAAGGCGGCGGTGGCGGCGACCGTCGACGGCCGCGAGGTCGACCTGAGCACCCCGCTGCCTGACGGCGCGGCAGTCGCGGTCATCACCGACACCACCGAAGAGGGCCGCTACGTGCTGCGCCACTCGACGGCGCACGTCATGGCCCAAGCCGTCACCGACCTCTTCCCGGGCGCCAAGTACGCCATCGGCCCGCCGATCGCCGACGGCTTCTACTACGACTTCGAGCTGCCCGGCGGCGCCCACTTCACCGACGACGACCTGTCCCGCATCGAGGCGCGCATGCGGGAGATCGTCGCCGAGAGCCAGCCGTTCGTCCGCGAGGAGCTCTCCAAGGACGAGGGTCTGCGGCTCTTCGCCGACCAGCCGTTCAAGGTCGAGATCATCGAGGCTGTCGACCCGAGCGAGGGTGCCGAGGGAGGCGTGGTCAGCGCCTACCGCAACGACGGGTGGGTCGACCTGTGCCGTGGCCCGCACGTCCCTACGACTTCACGGCTCGGCGCCTTCAAGCTGATGAAGGTCGCCGGCGCCTACTGGCGCGGCGACGAGCACAAGCCGATGCTCCAGCGCATCTACGGCACGGCGTGGGAGTCGGAGAAGGCGCTCAAGGAGCACCTGCACCGTCTCGAGGAGGCCGAGCGCCGCGACCACCGCAAGCTCGGTGTCGAGCTCGACCTGTTCTCGTTCCCCGACGAGCTGGGCGCGGGGCTCGCCATCTGGCATCCCAAGGGGGCAACGGTCCGCAAGATCATGGAGGATTTCTCCCGGGACCGACACATCCAGGGCAACTACGAGTTCGTGTACAGCCCCCACATCGCCAAGTCGAACCTGTGGGAGACCAGCGGACACCTGGTCTTTTATGCCGACGGTATGTATCCGCCGATGGAGATGGAGGGCGCGAAGTACTACCCGAAGCCCATGAACTGCCCGTTCCACATTCTCGTGTACAAGAGTCACACGCGCTCGTACCGGGATCTGCCTGTTCGGTACTTCGAGTTCGGCACCGTGTACCGCTTCGAGCGGTCAGGTGTCCTGCACGGCCTGCTCCGCAGTCGCGGGTTCACGCAGGACGACAGCCACATCTTCTGCACGCGCGAGCAGATCGTCCCGGAGCTCACCTCGTTGCTCGACTTCGTGCTGTCACTGTTGCGGGCCTTCGGATTCGACGAGTTCGAGGCTGACATCTCCACTCGTCCTGCGGAGAAGTCCATCGGGGCCGACGAGGACTGGGAAATGGCCACCGCCGCGCTGTTCGAGGCGATCCAAGCGTCGGGCCTGCCGTACCAGGTCGCCGAGGGGGAGGGCGCGTTCTACGGGCCGAAGATCGACGTGCACGTGCGCGACGCCATCGGCCGCCGATGGCAGCTGTCGACGCTGCAGGTCGACTTCCAGGAACCACAGCGTTTCGGCCTGACGTACGTGGGGGCGGACAACCATCCGCACGAGCCGATCATGATCCACCGGGCGCTGTTCGGCTCGATCGAGCGCTTCTTCGGCATCCTCGTCGAGCACTACGCAGGCGCCTTCCCCGTCTGGCTGTCGCCGGTCCAGGCGCGCGTGCTCCCGGTCGCTGGGGAACACGAGGCGTACGCCTTCCGTCTCGCCGACCGGTTGAAGGCCGAGGGCTTCCGCGCCGACATCGTCGGAGCGTCCGACCCCCTGGGGCAGCGCATCCGCCGCGGGAAGCTCGAGAAGGTCCCGTATGTGCTCGTCGTCGGCGGCGACGACGTCGATGCCGGCACCGTCGGCGTCAACGCGCGTGAGCAGGACGTCGAGCGCGGCGTGCCGGTCGACGACTTCGTCGAGCGCCTGCGTGCGGATGTGACAGGCCGCAGGTAGTGGAACGGCTCTGGGCGGGCTGGCGGAACGAGTACGTGACCGGCGGCGACGTCCACGACGACGCGGCATGCGTCCTTTGCAGGGTGATCGAGGACGGCACCTACGTCGTCTGGCGTGACGAGCTGGTGGCGGTGATCCTCAACGCCTTCCCGTACACGAGCGGACACGTCATGGTGCTGCCGGTCCGCCACGTCGGCGACGTCGAAGACGTCTCCCGGGAAGAGGTGGGCGCCGTGTGGGCGGGCGTCGCCAACTCCGTGCGCGCCCTCAAGGCGGGCTACTCGCCCGACGGCCTCAACATGGGCGCCAACCTCGGCCGCGTCGCGGGCGCCGGGATTCCCGGCCACTTCCACGTCCACGTCCTCCCGAGATGGAACGGCGACACCAACTTCATGACGTCCGTCGCCGAAACCCGCGTCCTCCCCGAATCCCTCGACGCCACCCTCGAGAACCTCAAAGCCAACTGGCCCAAGTAGGCCCCCCCCTCCTCCTTCGCTTTTGCTGACTTCTGATCGCTGAGCGATCAGTAGTCAGCAAAAGCGCCCCGGGACTCCTGTCGGGCACGCCGCGGGCTCCGTTCATGTCACACCCGGCTGAGATCATCGGCGCCCATGGACCCCGAGCTCGATCGTCTCGCGCGGCGTCAACACTCGCTTCTTGCGCGCTGGCAGCTCCGGGAGGCTGGCTGGAGCGAACCGGCAGTCGGGCGCGCGGTAGTCAGTCGCAAGCTCATTCCGATTCGACACGGCGTATATCGGACGGCCGGGTCAATCGAAACGCAATGGCAGGCATGGATGGCCGCGGATCTTGCGTCGCAGCGCACTGCCTGGCTCTCTCATCTGTCTGCTGTCTGCGCCCACGGCTTCGACGTCTTCCCGAAACCCGAGAGCATCGATCTCCTGCGTGTTGGGCCCCAGTCACACATGCCAGGCGTGACGAGCCATAGGACGCTGTCGCTCCCAGACCGAGATTGCACCACGACGAGGCTGGTACCGACGACGACAGCAGAGCGGGCGTTCATCGATGCCTGCGGCGCTCTACCGGAGCATCTCCTGGACAAGGCGGGAGACGACGCACTTCGTCGGAGGCTGATGACGTTGCCCCGGCTCGCGCGAACCTTCGATGACATCCCCTGTTCGGGTCGTCGCAAAAGCGCACCGATGCGGACGTTTCTCGGGAAGCGGGTGCGCAACTTCGACCCGGGCGGAAGCGATCGCGAACTCGACGTGAGGCGTGTCATCCGCCGCGGCGGATACCCCCTGCCGGCGCAGCAGTTCAGGGTCGTCGTTGAGGGACACACCTACTTCATCGACCACGCATGGCCGGAGTCGCTCCACGGCATCGAGTTCGAGGGATTCGATCCCCATGGGAAGTTCTGGACGCCCTTCCACAAGGACCGCGAGCGACTCCGTCGGCTGACCCGAGCCGGCTGGACGATCTACCCGGTGACGAGCCAGACGACCGTCAACGAGATTCTCGCCATCGCGGAGATCGCCACGGCCTGCTTTCGCTGACTTCTGATCGGTGAGCGATCAGAAGTCGGCAATAGCGGCGGGCTGCGCGTAGGCGGAGCGGTACGGTCGGGCCGTGACGGACGGGTCGCCGCGGGGGGAGCATCGGGACGAGTTGCCCGAGGAGCTCGATGTGAGTGGGTACGTCGGGCAGTACACGTTTCCCGACATCGCTCGGCGGCGGCTTCCGGGCGTCATCTACCTGGTGATCGCCGCCCTCAGCTTCGTGCTTTGGGCGACGCACCGCGGGCCCGGACACGTGCTCGTGAACGATGGGTTCCTCTGGGTCGCCGTGGGCCTCGCCGTCGTCGCCCTGTACCAGTTTGCGGCGGCATGGCCGCTCAAGGTGGGGGAGACCGACGCCCTCGTGGCCGCAACCCAGCGCATGGGATTTCCCGTCGGGCACGCGTCGGCCCAGGTCGGTTGGAGTGGGCTACGCAGCCGGCCTGTGTGGCGGATCCTGCTCTACTCGGCCGAGGATCCGCCGCGACGGCGCGGCGTCGTGCTCGTCGACGGCGTCAGTGCCGAGGTGGTGTTCGACTTCGTCGAGGACAACCCCGAGGACTGGTCGAGCCTGAAGCGCGGCTAGCTCGGCGCGTCTAGTCCTCGTCGTCGGTCGGGAGCCGTTTGCCGATGACGGCCCGCAGCACGCGCTCGACATCGCGGAGATGGTGGACACCTTCGTGCACCATGTTGCGGA
>JAFASB010000517.1 GCA_019244985.1 Acidimicrobiia bacterium
GACATCGAGAACCACGTCCACCGGGCCGCCCTGCCCTCTCCGGGCGGCGCCCAAGAGCTCGCCGACTTCGCGGCCGAGGTGTTCAGCCGGCCTCTTGACCGAACCAAGCCGCTGTGGGAGATGTACGTCGTCGAGGGCCTCGAGCACGGCCATATCGCCTCGATCACCAAGACCCACCACGCCGCGATCGACGGCGTGTCCGGCGCCGAGCTCACGGTCAACCTCCTCGACCTGCAGCCCGAGCCGGCCGAAATGCCGCCGCCCGAGACGCCGTGGGAGCCCGACCGCATTCCCTCCGACGCCGAGCTCGTCGGCTACGCCATGAACTCGCTGGCCCGCCAGCCGTTCCGCGCCGCGAAGGCGGTGCGCCGCACGGCGCTGGCCGCGGTCAACATCCGCCGCCGCAACCGTCAGCCCGATGCAGTTCCGCCGCCGGCGCCGTTCACCGCGCCGCCGACTCCCTTCAACGTCTCGATCGACGCCCGCCGCCGCTTCGCCTTCACCGAGGTGCCACTCGACGAGGCGAAGATGATCAAGAACGCCCTCGGCGGCACCGTCAACGACGTCGTGCTCGCCCTGTGCGCCGGTGCGCTGCGGTCGTATCTGCTCGGCAAGGGCGTGCTGCCGGATCGCGGCCTGGTGGCGATGGTGCCGATCTCGGTGCGCACCGATGACGAGAAAGGCGCCATGGGCAACCGGGTCTCGTCGATGCTCACCGGCCTGGCCACCGACATCGACGACCCTGTCGAGCGCCTGAACCTGATCTCGACCGGGACCCGTCAGGCGAAGGACCAGGACAAGGCCATCGGTGCAGAGACGCTCACGGACTGGACGGAGTTCGCGGCCCCCGCACTGGCGGCGCGTGCCGCGCGGCTCTACAGCAACACGAAGGTCGCCGACCGCATGAGGCGGCCGATGTTCAACGTCACGATCTCCAACGTTCCCGGCCCGCCCTTCCCGTTGTACTGCGCTGGCTCTCGCATGGTTGCGCTCTATCCGATGGGCCCGATCGGCGACGGCCTGGCGCTGAACATCACGGTGATGAGCTACATGGGCTCGATGTACTTCGGGCTGGTCGCGGGCCGGGACGCTGTTCCCGACCTCTGGGACCTCGCCCACGGCCTCAACCAGGCCCTCGACGAGCTCAAGAAGGCCGCCGACGCCGCGGGGCGCTCCTGATAGGATCGCGTGCCTCGCGGACGTGGCTCAGTTGGTAGAGCACAACCTTGCCAAGGTTGGGGTCGCGGGTTCGAATCCCGTCGTCCGCTCCACGTAATGGCGCTGGTCCAGCGCTGCGGTGCCCCTGGCGGCCTGGTCAGCCGCGGTACACGTGGGGCATCAGGGCGTTGGGCGGGATGACGCCGAGCTTGCCGGCCCGGTAGTCGTCCATCGCCTGCTGGAGCTCCTCGCGGGTGTTCATCACGAACGGGCCGTAGTGGGCCACGGGCTCGCGGATCGGACGGCCGCCGAGGACGATCGCCTCGAGGGGCTCCTGGCCGTCGGCGGCGCGCACGGTGATGCGGTCGCCGGCGCCGAACACCGCCAGCTGCCCGCCCTCGATCGGACGCCCTTCGTTGCCGACGCTGCCGCGCCCTGACAGCACATAGACGAGGGCGTTGAAGTCGGGCTGCCACGGCAGTGAGAGCTGGGCCCCGGGCGAGACGGTGGTATGCACGAACGCGATCGGCGTGTGGGTATCGCCCGGACCTCGCTGGCCGGCGACGTCACCGGCGACGACGCGCACGAGGGCGCCACCGTCGGGCGACGACAGCAGCGCCACCTGCTCGCCCTCGAGGCTCTGATAGCGAGGCGACGTCATCTTGTCCTTGGCGGGCAGGTTCACCCAGAGCTGCAGTCCGTGGAAGAGCCCGCCGCTGACGACCAGCGCCTCCGGCGGCGTCTCGATGTGGAGAATGCCGCCGCCGGCCGTCATCCACTGGGTGGCGCCGTCGGCGATCACGCCGCCGCCGCCGTGGGAGTCCTGGTGCTGGAACGTCCCGTCGATCATGTAGGTGACGGTCTCGAAGCCCCGATGCGGGTGCCAGTTCGTCCCCCGCGGCTCGCCCGGGCCGTAGTCGACCGACCCCATCTGATCCATGTGCACGAAGGGGTCGAGCTCCTCGGTGGGCACGCCGGCGAAGGCGCGGCGCACGGGAAACCCCTCACCCTCGAAGCCGGTGGGGGCCGTCGTCACGCGCTTGACCGGGCGCTCGGTCTCGTCAGGCCCCGCGTCCGGGAGACGGGGGAGGGTCAGGGTGTCAGCGGTGACCGCAGGCATGGCACACTCCAAATAGTTGCAGAATCAACGATCTCTCTGACCAACACCGCGCCGGGCGCCTCAATTCCGACGCTAGGACCTTCGGTGCGCCGGGCGTTGCCATACGCTTGACGCGTACCCACACACTCCCACTCCGGCTCCGCCGGCGCCTCGGACCACGAGCAGTTCCTGGCCGCCCTTCTCGAGTCCTCCGACGACGCCATCTTCGGGATCGACCGCGCCGGCGCTGTGACCCGGTGGAACCGCGGCGCCCGCCGCCTCTACGGCTACGACGAAGCGGCAGCGGCCGGCACCCCTGTGGCTGTCCTGTTCGCCGAGCACCGTCGCAGCGAGGGTCAGGCCCTGGTCGCTCGCGTTCTTGGCGGCGAGCACGTCGAGCGGGCCGAGGTCGACGCCCGTCGCAAGGACCGCCTGGTCGTCCCGGTCTGGATGACGATGGCGCCCTTGCCAAGTGGCGGAGCCGTCGCCGTGGTGCGTGACGTGAGCGAACAGAAGTTGGCGGCGGAGACTCTCGCCGAGAGTGAGGAACGACTGCGAGAGAGTGAGGTGCTCGCCCACACCGGGGCGTGGCTGTGGGACGGGAGCGGGGTCGTGCAGTGGTCCGACGGCATGTACCGCATCCATGGCGTCGATCCCCGGCAGTTCGACGGCAGCCTTGACGCCCACTTCGCGTCGGTGGCGCCCGACGATCGCCGCGGCGCCGAGGCCCGGTTGCTCGACGCGTATCGCGCCGGCCGTTCGTTCGAGACCGAGTACCGGATCCGGCGGCCCAACGGGGTCGACGTATGGGTCTACGTCAGGGGTCAGCCGATCCTCGACGCCTTCGGGCGCCCGCAGGGCATGACCGGCATCTACCAGGACGTCTCCGAGCGACGTCGGGCCGAGCAGGACCGCCAGTTGCTGAGCGAGGCAGAGCTCCGCCAGATGCAAGCGCGCGAGATCAACGACGAGATCGTCCAGCGTCTCGTCGTCGCCCAGCTGGCCTTCGACCTCGGCCAGCACGACCAGGCGCACGACGCACTCGCGAGCACGCTCGAGACGGCCCGCCGCTTGGTGACGGGTCTGCTCGGCGACGGCCCGGTCGAGCCCGGGAGTCTGCGCCGCTCGGCGGGCGCGGCCTCGAACTAGCTGCGCGCTAACGCGCCGGCAGGGTGCCGCCCGCGAGCAGCGCCGTGATCTCGTCGGGCGGTGCCGGGCGGGCGAAGTAGTACCCCTGGGCGCCGTCGCAGCCGAGGTCGGCGAGGGTCGCCGCCTGTCCGGCCGACTCGACACCCTCGGCGACAGCTTCCAGTCCCAGGGCGTGGGCCATGTCGACGGCGGCGGCGAGGATGGCGCGCGCCTGGGTCTGGGGCTGCTCGAGCCCATCCACGAACGTCTTGTCGATCTTCAGCGTGTCGATCGGGAAGCGCTGCAGATAGGCGAGCGACGAGTAGCCGACACCGAAGTCGTCGACGGCGAGGCTGACACCGAGCACCTTCAACCCGAGTAGGGCCTCCAGGTAGAACTCGGCGTCGGCCATGATCACCGTCTCGGTGATCTCCAGACACACGCTCTTGGGATCGAGCCGCGTCTCGGTGAGCGCCTCGTGGACCGCCTCGATGAGCTCGACCTTGCCCAACTGCCGGGCGGACACGTTGACGTTGACCTTCAACGACAGGTCGGGGAACTCGGCGCGCCACTGGGCCAGCTGGTGACACGCCTGGGCGAGGACCCAGCCGCCGAGCGGCACGATCAGCTGGGTCTCTTCGGCGGCATGGATGAAGTGGCCGGGGGCCAACAGGCCCCGCTCGGGGTGCTGCCATCGAATCAGGGCTTCGAAGCCGACGATTCGTCCGTCCGCCAGCGAGACCTGCGGCTGGTAGTGCAGGCGGAACTCCTCGCGGGGGAGCGCCCGCCGCAGGTCCGTGGCCAACTGGAGCCGTTCGGCGACCCTGTGGTGCATCGACGTGTCGAAGACCTCGTGGCGGGCGCGTCCCTGCTCCTTGGCGCGGTACATCGCAGCGTCGGCGTCGCGCAGCAAGGTCTCGGGACGTTCGTCGGGCGTGCGAGCGAACGCGATGCCCACGCTGGCGGTGAGGTCGAGCTCCCCGCCTGTTGCCAGTTCCACGGGCTGGCCGACGAGCTCGGCGACCCGGTTCGCCACCTGGATCGCCTCCTCCTCGGACTGCACGTTCTCGCAGAGGATCGTGAACTCGTCGCCGCCGAAGCGGCCCACGGTGTCGGTCGGCCGCAGTCCCTGCCGCAGGCGCTCCGAGACGCGCACGAGGACGACGTCGCCGATGTCGTGGCCCAGGCTGTCGTTGACGACCTTGAACCCGTCGAGGTCGAGGAAGAGCACGGCGAGCATCGTCTGGGAGCGGCCGAGCGCGGCGACTGCGTGCTCGAGGCGGTCGATGAACAGGGCGCGGTTCGGAAGCTGCGTCAGGGGGTCGTGCAATGCCTGGTGTGACAGCGCCTCCGCGGCGCGCGTGCGCTCGACGACCCGTCCGACCTGGCTCCCGCACGCGCCCAGAACCGCAACCAGATGCTCGTCGGGCGCCTGGTGCTGGGTCGAGAAGAGCTCGACGACGGCCACGATGTCAGAGCCGACCAGGACGGGGAAGGCGAGCGCCGTCTTGAAGCCGGCGCGCTCAGCGGCCTCGCCGCGGGTGAAGTCCCGTTGGGACATGAAGTCGGCCAACCACACGGGCCTGCCGTCGGACAGCACCCGCCCGGGGAGCAGCTGACCGCGCGGGAGGCGCACCGACTCGCTTGCGGCCCGGAAGCGCCGAAGTCCTTCGCCTTCTTGGTCGAAGCTCCACACGCCGGCCGAGTACACGAAGTCGCCCGACGGGTCGACCATCATCACGTGGCCGAGCGCCCAACCGATGTGCTCGCGCACGGCGTTGACGCAGCTCCGTAGCGCGTGCTCGACGGACCCGGCTTCGTTGGCGGCGGCCGTGATCCGGTTGAGAAGCCCGACCAACGCCAGCTGCCGCTCGCGGGAATGCTCGATCTCCTTGCGCTCGGTCACGTCCTGACAGATGCCGCTGAGCCCGCCGGGGCGACCGTCGGGGTCGCGCACGACCTCCGCTCGAACCGTCACGTGACGGGTCTGACCGGTAGGGCGCAGGATGGCGTACTCGAGCTCGAGCCCGCGGTCAGCGCGTAGGGCGTCGTGCAACGACGCCCTCACATGCTCGCGATCGTTCGGATGAACGGGGGCCAGATGTGCGTCGAGCGAGCCGCCGAACTGGCCCGGCTGGACGCCGTGAATGCGGTGCAGCTCCTCGGACCACTGGACCCCGCCCGTGCCCGCGTCCCAGCTCCATAGGCCGACATGGGCAAGGTTCTGGAGCTCGTCCATCCGGGCCTGGCTCTCGGCAAGCGTCGTCTGGGCCAGATCCTGCTCGGTCAGATCGCGCACGAGGACGAAGGCGCCACCGGCCGCGACGGGCACCGTGGTGACCGCCACCGAGACCACCATCCCGTCGTGGCGCAGGGCACGGGCCTCGGCGCCGACGATCGGCTCGCCGGCGCACGCACGCTCGATGAGGTCGGCGCCGCTGTCCTGCGGCGTGAACAACGTGTCCGCGTCGCGCCCGACGGCGTCGTCGTCGCTGTAGCCGAACAAGCGCTCGGCGGCGCGCGTCCAGCTCGCGATGGCTCCGTCAGCGCCGAGGCGGAACGTCGCCTCGCCTGTCGCTTCGACGAGGCCGCGCAGGCCCGTGAGCTCCTCGTGGACCGCCCCGGATGTACCCGAAGGCTCGTTCATCACTTGTGCTCCACGCAGCTCCCCAGCAGCAACCGTTGCCTATGGTACGCACCGTGACCCGTCGAGCGCTGAGATCACTTGCGATCGTGTTGTTGGCCCGCGTGCTCCTGGCCGCCGTCCCGGCGCTGGCGCGCTACCTGCGGATGCGGAACACCTAGTCGCGAAGGCGCGCCCGAGCCCGGGCGACGGGATCGTCGTCCTCGGCCTCGGAGATGGCAGCCAGTCGCTGGTTGACGTCGCGGAGGGTGTGCATGACGTGCTCGCGCAGCGACGTCACGAACCCCCGGTACTCCTCGGACTGGCGGATGGCCGACATGGCGCGCAACAGGTCGTCGAAGCCCTCGCTTCCAGCGCGAGCGCCGATGACATACCCGACGGCGAATCCGAACAGCGTGCCCATGTACGAACCTCCCGCCTAACTCTCGCGCTCCGCGCGAAGCAGCATGTGCACCCGGACGTCGGGGAGGATCTTCAGCATCAGGATCTTCGGCGACGGGACGTCGAAGTCCCTGATGTCGAAGACCTGGTCGCCCTCGATGACGATCGTGTCTCCGTCGGGAGCCTCTACGGCGACGGTGCCGCTGACCTCGCGGGTGATGCCGTGGAAGCTGAGGTCGCCGAGCACGCGGTACCGGCTGGTGGCGAGGGCCGACAGCTCTCGCAGCTCGACGGTGGTCGTCGGGTAGCGGCGGGCGTCTATGCGTTGGAGCAGCTA
>JAFASB010000431.1 GCA_019244985.1 Acidimicrobiia bacterium
GTCCTCGTCGCCCTTCTGGGTCGTGTCCCGGTCGAAGACCAGACGGTTGAAGTAGGTCCGCGCCTTGTGGCCGCGCGGTACAGGAGCATTGCCCGCCAGCCGCTTGGCGATCATGGTGCCGACGACGCCGGCTGCCGCCAGCGCCCCCCGTCGTCCGTCGGTGCGGGCCAGCACGGGGACGAGGACGACATCGGCAGCGAGCGAGCCGATCGCCGTCTCGCCGCTGAGGCGCCCGACGGTCATGCCGCCGAGGAGGATGACGCTGCCCACGGGAGCCGCCGCGGCCATGGCACCGATGGCGGGGGAGATGCCGCGCCCGCCGGCGCCGCCGAGAAACGGCGACCAGTTGTGCCCGGCCACGGTTGTCGCGCAGGCGGCCGCCTGCAGCGCTGGCCGCTCGCGCCCGGCGAGCGCGGGGCCGACTGCGCCCTTGGCGACGTCACACAC
Source organism: Acidimicrobiia bacterium (assembly GCA_019244985.1). Lineage (GTDB taxonomy): Bacteria > Actinomycetota > Acidimicrobiia > Acidimicrobiales > AC-14 > CADDZP01. The sequence goes on from JAFASB010000431.1 coordinate 448, forward strand.
TCCGGCCAGGGCGAGGGCGCCGAACCCCGCGACCTCATAGAGCGACGTGCCCGAGACCGTCCCCGAGCCGACCGTGCGGAGGTCGACGCCGCGCCGGCGCTTGGCCATGAGGTTGGAGAACGGGATGGCGCCCGCCACATACGACGCGGCGAGCACGACGAGCGGATGTCGCCACCACCGATCCTGATGTGGCCCGTCAGTCATGGGCCAGGGATAGCAGACCGCTACGCCGCCGGGCCCTCGGTGACGAACCCCCGGAGGCGGTCGAGGCTGCGGGCCAAGAGGCGGGAGATCTGCATCTGGCTGCGCCCGACACGTCGGGCGATCTCGAGTTGGGTCAGCCCGTCGACGAAGCGCAGACGGACGATCTCCTGCTCGATCTCGGGGAGGCGACGCACGACGGCTGCCAGGGTGAGCGCGCGGTCGATGCCCGCAAGACCGGGGTCGTCCTCGCCGAGCGAGGAGGAGAGAGACCGCTCGTCGTCGGGTCCGAGACGCGCGTCGATCGACGCCGAGCGGCGAAGGCCCCCGGCGTCGATCGCCTCGATGACCGCCTCCACCGGCGCACACACCCGGTCGGAGATCTCCTCCAGCGTCGGTGACCGGTGCAGCTCCTGGGCCAAGTCGTCGATGGCGTGCTGCACGTTGAGATAGAGGTCGTGGACACGACGGGGCAGCCGAACGGCCCACCCGCGGTCGCGGAAGTGACGCTTGAGCTCACCGAGAATCGTCGGTGTCGCATAGGTGGAGAAGCGCAGGCCGCGATCGGGGTCGAAGCCTTCGATGGCCTTCACCAGACCGAGCAGGGCGACTTGGGTCAGGTCGTCAGGCGACTCTCCGCGGTTCGAGAAGCGGCTGGCCAGACGGTGGGCCAGGCCGCTGTGCGCGTCGACGAGCGCACGGGCGATCGCCGGATCGCGTGTCTGCATGTATTGGCGGTGGAGCTCGCCGACCTCGGCCGGCGCGCCTGCGAGCGGCGCCGCCGAGCGAGGACGTGGGCGCGGGCGACTGGGCATCGCGGTGCGGGCCGTCATCGCGGGGCGTTGCTTGCGTGCGCCTTGGAGGCGTGGACAGGCGACGCCAGCGAGTCACGGGCGCTGCCACTACCGAGGTCGGCCGGGACGTACCGGCTGAGGGCGCAGATGCGGCCGCAGACGAAACGTTCCAGCTGGCGCGCCAGCGGGCTGATAAAAGTCATTTTGCAGACTCCTGGATGCAGTCAGGCTGCATACTCAACCCGCACGTCGCAAGTACCCATCTGCTGACCCCGTCAAACGGCGCGCCCGGGGCGAACCGGCCCGGCCTGGTTGTATGAACCGGGTGAGATTCCGGGTTCTGGCCGGCCTGGCCGCGGCTGCGTTGCTCCTCGTCGCCTGCAGCGGGGGCGGAGGCGGCTCCAAGGCGTCCTCGGGCGACAAGGACCCGAACGGCCTGTCGGCCGAGACGGCCAGCTTCGACCTGGCGGCCGGCCCGCCCTCCCGGTATCTCATCGGGCTGTTCACCAACGACCAGCGCGGTGTTTCCTTCGGGTCCATCCAGCTCCAGTTCTGCTTCCTCGGCGAAGCAAAGGCGAGTGGGCCCTGCCAGCTCGGCGCGCCGGTGACGGCGATGTTCCTGCCGACACCGGGCACCGTCATTCCGCCCGGCAAGACGACGCCCGACGTCATTTCCCCGTCGGGCCCGAAGGGCGTGTACGAGGCCCAGGCGGGCTTCGACCGGGCGGGCTTCTGGCAGACCCACGTGGTGGCGACGGTTGCCGGCAAGCAGCGCCAGGCCGACGCGAGCTTCCAGGTCCTCGAGCGCCACGCCATCCCCGCCGTCGGTGACGCCGCCATTCCGGCCGAAAACCCCACCGTCAACACGCCTGGCGCGACGCCGGCGTCGATCGACTCGCGGGCCGCGGCCGGCGGGCTCGTGCCCGATCCCGAGCTGCACCAGTCGACGATCGCCCAGGCCATCGCCGCCCACCGCCCGACACTCGTCGTGTTCTCGACGCCGGTGTACTGCATCAGCCGATTCTGCGGACCGATCACCGACATGGTCGACGAGCTGGCGAAGACCTACAGCGACCGGGCGACGTTCATCCACGTCGAGATCTGGAAGGACTACCAGCAGCAGACGGCCAACAAGGCGGCGACCGACTGGATCTACCGCAACGACAACCTCAACGAGCCGTGGATCTTTCTGATCGGCGCCGACGGCAAGATCGCGGCGCGCTGGGACAATGTGGTGACGCGGGCTGAGGTCGAGCCGTTGCTCCAGCAGCTTCCCGTTATCGGCAAGGGCTAGCGTCTTCGCCGCCATGGGTCGCGGCGCCGCCTTCTTCGACCTCGACCGCACGCTGCTGCGCAAGGCGAGCGGCCCCGTGTACACCGAGGCGCTCATCCAGGCCGGGATCGCGCCCGACCGGCACGTCCCCGGGATGGGGATGGTGTACCGGCTCAACGACGTGCTCGGGGAGTCGGCGGCGGCGATGGGCCTGGCCAGGTTGGCCGCCAACATCGCCAAGGGATGGCAGCCGGCCGCGGTGCGGGCCGCCGCCGAGGAGGCGGCCGAAGGCCTGGCCGAAGAGGTCGTGCCCTACGCCCGGCCGCTCCTCGACGAGCACCGCAAGGCAGGCCGCCCGGTCGTGCTCGCCACCACGACGCCGTACGACATGGTGGCGCCGCTGGCGGCCAGACTCGAGATCGACGACGTGGTCGCAACGCGGTACGCGGTCCAGGACGACAAATACACGGGCGGGCTCGACGGTCCGTTCGTGTGGGGCCGCGGGAAGCTCGACGCCGTTCGGGCGTGGGCGGCGACGCACGACGTCGACCTCGACGAGAGCTGGGCCTACTCCGACAGCTTCTTCGACATTCCGCTGCTGTCGACGGTCGGCCACCCTGTCGCGGTCAACCCCGACCTGCGGCTGCAAGCCGTGGCCTTCCTGCGGCGTTGGCCGGTCAGACACTTGGATGTCCCCCCCGGCGTCCCGAAGATGCTCGGCGTCGAGCCCTTCGATCTCCTGCGGCCGTTCCTGAACCCCGCCGCCTACCCGTACGCCCGCTTCGACGTCGACGGCGCCGACCGCATCCCCCGGCGGGGACCGGTCATCGTCGTCGCCAACCACCGCAGCTACTTCGACGTCGCCGCCATGGCCGTCACCGTCGGCCACGCCGGGCGCCCGATCCGCTTCCTCGGCAAGGCCGAGGTGTTCGACGCCCCGGTCATCGGTCAGCTCGCCTCGGCCCTGGGCGGCATCCGGGTCGATCGCGGAACCGGATCCGACGAGCCCCTGCGGGCGGCGGCCGAAGCGTTGGAGGGTGGTCAGCTGGTGGCCCTCATGCCGCAGGGGACCATCCCCCGCGGCGAGGCGTTCTTCGATCCCGTGCTCAAAGGCAAGTGGGGGGCCGCCCGGCTGGCGGCGATGACGCGGGCGCCGGTGATCCCCATCGGCCTCTGGGGCACCGAGAAGGTGTGGCCCCGCAGCTCACGGGTGCCGAACGTGACCAACGTGCTGCGCGCGCCGGAGGTTCGCGTGCGCGTCGGTGAACAGGTCGACATCGACTACGGCGACGCCCAGGCCGACACCGAGCGGATCATGACCGCGATCATGGACCTGCTGCCGCCCGAGTCCAGTGAACGGCACGAACCGACCCCTGAGGAACTGGCGAGGACCAAGCCGCCGTCCTGAGCCCGGATGTCAGGCGCCGGCGGAGTGGTACTTCTGTCGGATCAGGTTGAGGGCGCTGCCCGCCTTGAACCACTCGATGTGCTCGGCCGACATCGTGTGAGTGCACTCGAAGTCGACGCTCGAGCCGTCAGCGTGGGTGATACGGCACCGGACGTTGGTGTCGGGCGCCAGCTCGGCGATACCCAGGACGGAGATGGTGTCGTCCTCGCGGATCTCGTCGTAGGTCGACGGGTCGGCGAATGTCAGCGCCAGCACCCCCTGCTTCTTGAGGTTGGTCTCGTGGATGCGGGCGAAGGACCGGGCGAACACGGCCCGCCCGTTCTGAAACCGAGGCTCCATCGCCGCGTGCTCCCGTGACGAACCTTCGCCGTAGTTCTCGTCGCCGATGGCGACCCACGCCACGCCCGCCTCGCGGCAGTGCCTGGCGGCGTCGGGATAGGACTCGGTGGTCTTGTGCACGGGGCAGCGACCGGAGCCGGCCTCACCTGTGAAAGCGTTGACCGCGCCGAGGAAGAGGTTGCCGGAGATGTTCTCGATGTGGCCGCGGAACCGAAGCCACTTGCCGGCGGCCGAGATGTGGTCGGTGGTGCACTTGCCCTGGGCCTTCATCAGCACCGGCAGCTCGAGGTAGTCCTCGCCGTCCCACGCCGGGAACGGTTCGAGGAGCTGCAGCCGCTCGCTGTTCGGGTCGACCACCACGTCGACCGCTGACCCGTCCTCGGGCGGGGCGATGAAGCCCTCGGTGCCCGACTCGAAGCCCCGCTGCGGAAGCGTCACACCCTTCGGCTCGTCGAGCCGGGTGCCGTCGATGTCGTCGGTGAGCGGATTGAAGTCGAGGGTGCCAGCGAGGGCATACGCCATCACGGTCTCGGGCGAGGTGACGAACGCCAGCGTCGACGCCAGGCCGTCGTTGCGCTTCGGGAAGTTGCGGTTGTAGGAGTTCACGATCACGTTGACGTCGCCCTCTTCGACGTCGTCGCGCTTCCATTGCCCGATGCAAGGGCCGCATGCGTTGGCCAGCACGGTGGCGCCGATGGCCTCGAGGTCCTGCAGAAGCCCGTCGCGCTCGATGGTGGCGCGCACCCGCTCGGAGCCAGGGGTGACGAGAAGGGGAGTCTTCACGCGCAGGCCCGCGTCGGCGGCCTGGCGGGCGATCGACGCCGTGCGGGTGATGTCCTCGTAGGACGAGTTCGTGCACGAGCCGATCAACGCCGAGCTGATTTTCTCCGGCCAGCCGTTCTCCTTGGCGTGGGCGCCGACCTCGGAGACCTTGTGGGCGTAGTCGGGGGAGTGGGGCCCGTTGATTCGCGGCTCCAGGGTCGACAGGTCGATCTCGATCACCCGGTCGAAGCAGCGCTCGGGGTCGTCGACGACGCCCTCGTCGGGCCGCAGGTCGCCGAGCACGGCGCGCGCCGCGTCGGCGATCTCGCCGCGGTCAGTCGACCGGAGATACGCGTCGCCGTGCTCGTCGTAGGGGAACAGCGACGTGGTGGCGCCGATCTCGGCGCCCATGTTGCAGATCGTCGCCTTGCCCGTCGTGGAGATCGACTCCGTGCCCGGGCCGAAGTACTCCACGATGGCGCCGGTGCCGCCCTTCACGGTGAGGATGTCGGCCACCCTGAGAATGACGTCCTTGGGCGACGTCCAGCCGCTCATCGAGCCCGTCAGGTGCACGCCGATGAGCTCGGGCCACCGCACGCCGAACGGACCCCCGACCATGACGTCGACGGCGTCGGCGCCGCCCACGCCAATGGCGACCATCCCGAGACCGCCGGCGTTGGGCGTGTGGCTGTCGGTGCCGATCATCATCGCCCCGGGGAACGCGTACTGCTCGAGCACGACCTGGTGGATGATCCCCGAGCCCGGACGCCAGAACCCGATGCCGTACTTCTCCGACACCGTGCGCAGGAACTCGTAAACCTCCTGGTTGCCCTCGACGGCAGCCAGCAGGTCGCGCGCCGCGCCGTCGTGGGCCTGGATCAGGTGGTCGCAGTGCACGGTCGTGGGTACCGCCACGCGGGGCAGGCCGGCCGTCATGAACTGCAGGAGCGCCATTTGGGCGGTGGCGTCCTGCATGGCCACGCGATCGGGATAGAGCTCGCTGTAGCTGCGGCCGCGCTCGAGAGGCTGGCCTTCGGGATCGGCCAGGTGGTTGAAGAGGATCTTCTCGGCGAGGGTGACGGGACGGCCGAGGCGGCGCCGGGCGACCTCGCTGCGCTGGGCCAGACGGCCGTACACCTCCTCCACCAGTTCGATCGGCGTGGACGCGGTGACAGCCATGTATGCAGGATATTTGCGCATCCGCGACAACCATGCGGCCGAGCGGGAAGACTGCACGCAATGGCCGAGACCATGCTGCGGCGAGTCGAGCGGCTCAGCGGCGACGAGGCGTGCCCGAAGCTGCGGGGCTGGCCGCTTCTCATCGGCTTCGTGGTCGCCGTGCCCGCGGCGGCCGCGTTGCTGGTCCGCGCCGCGGCCCATGGCCACACGCTCCCGACCGCGATCTACGCGGGCGGCCTCGTCGCCCTCTACGGAGTCGGCTGGATCTACCACATGCTCCGGTGGTCAACGGGCGCCCGTGCGTGGCTGCGTCGCGTCGACCACGCCGTCATCTACATCTTCATCGCCGCCACCTATACGCCGATCGCCGTCGTCGGGCTCCACGACGCCCTCGGCTACTGGCTGCTCGCCGCGGCTTGGCTCGGCGCCGCCCTCGGGGCGGTCGCCAAGTTGGTGCACTTCGACGGCAGCCGGGTGATCGGCGGGACGATGTACATCGTCGTCGGTTGGCTCCCGGTCTTCGCCATCCCGCACTTCATCGACCACTTGGGCGTCGTCGACTCCATCCTCATGTTCGGCGGCGGGATCCTCTACACGGCGGGGGCGGCCATCCTCGCCGCCCGCCGGCCCGATCCCCTTCCCGAGGTGTTCGGGTACCACGAGGTGTGGCACACGATGGTCGTCGTGGCGTCGGCCATGCACTATGTCCTCATATGGCGAGTGATGGGATAGGCGACCTCGGACAGCCTCGATGGCGCCGCCAGCGGCACCGCCTCGAGGTCTGGTACGCCACGTTCACCGACACGGCGACGGGCGACGGCTACTGGCTGCACCACGAAGTCGTGGCGCCGGCCGACGCCGACGCGGAGGCCTACGCCCACGGGTGGCTGTCGACGTTTCCCGCGCAGGGAGCGCCGTCGACCCAGCGATTCGGGCCGGCGCGGCCCGGCGACGACGCGTGGTTCTCCGCGGATGGGACGGTCGTCGACGACGGCGTGCTGCGCGGGCCGACGTGGGATCTCACCTTCGCCGATCGCGGTCGACCGCTGTACACGTTCCCGAAGCTGACATGGGAACGGGAGCTGCTGCCCGCTGCTCAGATCGTGCCGTTCCCGACGGCGACGTTCCGCGGCCGTGTGGGTGCGCACACGATCGAGGACGGCCGCGGCGCGCTCGCTCGCATCTACGGCCACGGCAGCGCCGAGCGGTGGGCATGGCTTCATGCCGACCTGGGCGGAGGCGACTGCGTCGAGATCGTCGCCGCCGCGCCTCGCCGCCGTGGCCCGCTCAACCTGCGGCCGCTTCCGGTGGTCCGCCTCCGGGTCGACGGAGACGAGTGGCCGGGCGCCAACCTCACCAACGCGGTCACGGGCCGCGCCTATGTCGGACTTCCGCGCTGGAGCATCGCCGTTCGCAGCCGTCGACGACGGCTGCGCGTCGCAGTCGTCATACCGCCGGAGCGTTCGGTGGCGCTCACCTACGTCGACCCCGACGGCTCGACCGCGACGTGCACCAACTCCGAGCGGGCAAGCGCCGAGATCACGCTCGAGTCCTACGACGGCGGCTGGCGCACCGAACGCCACTGGTCACTCGAAGCGACCGCCCACGCCGAGGTCGGCACCCGCCCCTGATCCCGACCGTTCTCGGGGTGGATAACCGGTCTATGTCCGGTTATCCAGCGCAAGAACGGGCATTGGCGCGCTAGACACGACTGACGTGGCACGCAGTTGGGCCGAGCGGGACGCCGCCGTCGTGTGGCACGGCTTCACCCAGATGTCGTCGTACCTCGACAACGCTCCGATCGTCGTCGAACGGGCCGAGGGGCGCGAGCTCGTCGACGTCGACGGCAAGCGCTATCTGGACGCCATCTCCTCGCTCTGGGTCAACACGCTTGGCCACCACGTGCCCGAGCTGGACGCGGCCCTCGCCGAACAGGCCGGCCGGGTCGCGCACTCAACCCTGCTCGGCAATGGCAACCGCGTCGTCGTCGAGCTGGCCGAAGCGCTTGCGGCTGTCGTGCCCGTCGACGATCCCCACTTCCTGTTCGCGTCCGACGGCGCTGCCGCCGTCGAGCAGGCGCTGAAGGTCGCCTTCCAGTTCTTCACCAACCAGGGCATCACCAACCGGACGCGTTACCTCGCCTTCGGCGGCGCCTACCACGGCGACACCGTGGGATCGCTCTCGGTTGGTGCGGGGGGCTTCGGCACCGACGTCTTCGACCCGCTGCGGTTTCCCGTGCTTCGGGCGCCTGACTACGC
>JAFASB010000071.1 GCA_019244985.1 Acidimicrobiia bacterium
CGGAGCCTCCCGAGGACAAGGAAGAGGAGACGACGTCCTCGGCCGAGCCCGACGTGCCGGCCGTCGCCATCGTCGGCCGCCCCAACGTCGGCAAGTCGACGTTGTTCAACCGGCTGATCGGCGACGACCGGTCGGTCGTCCACGACGTGCCGGGCACGACGCGCGACAGCATCGACACCGTCGTGGAGACCGACGAGGGGCCGATCCGGTTCGTCGACACCGCGGGCATGCGCCGGAAGAGCAAGATCGAGGAGGGGCCCGAGTACTACTCCCTGGTCCGCGCCCTGCAGTCGATCGATCGGGCCGACGCCGCTCTCCTCGTCATCGACGCCACCGAAGGCGTCACCCACCAGGACCAGCGCCTGGCCGAACGCATCGATGCCGCCGGCAGCCCGGTGGTGATCGTCCTCAACAAGTGGGAGACCCTCGACGCCGGGCGGCGGGCGGACGTCACGGTCGACGTCGGGCGCCGCCTCGAGTTCCTCGGCTACGCCCCGGTGCTCAAGATCAGCGCCCTTTCGGGCAAGGGCGTGCACCGGCTGGTGCCGGCCCTGGGTCAGGCCATCGACGCGTACCACCGGCGGGTGCCGACGGGGGAGCTCAACCAGGTCGTGCAGGCGGCCCAGGCCGCCCACCCGGCGCCCGCGGGCGTGCGCGTGCTCTACGCAACCCAAGGTGCTGCCGATCCGCCGACGTTCACCCTGTTCGCCAGTCGCACGGTGCCGCCGACCTACCTCCGCTACCTGGAGCGCAAGATCAGGGAGCACTTCGCGTTCGGCCCGACCCCCCTCAAGCTGCGCGTCCGCCGCCGGGCCGGATAACGCCGCCGCCCCTTAACTCTCGTACCATTCCGTCCGTATGGTCAGGCCCCTTCTCCTGCCCGTCGCCGTGGGCTGTCTCGTCGCGGCCGTCATCTGGGGCCGGTCCGCGATGCACCTCAACCGGGCCTGGCGGCGCATCACCGAGGGCGCGGCCGGATCGGTCAGCGCCGACCTGGCCAGGTCGACCTACCGCAAGGAGCTGCACACCACGCTTCTCTACGGCATGGCTGCCGTGGCGCTGGGCCTTGCCTCGGTCTCGAAGGACCTGTGGTTCGACATCCCCGCCTACCTGCTGTTCGTACCCATCGCCCTGACCCTGATCTACGGCCACCGCTTCCAGGACGAGGCGCGCCTGGCCGAGGAGCGCACCAAGCTCGAGCGCCGGGCCGAAGAGGTCCTCAGCCAGACCGAGCTGGCGCCCCGTCGATGGGCGGCGCGCCTGGCTCCCGAGGAGCTGCCGATCTTCGAGGGCTACGAGGTCGGCCACGTCTACGAGGCGGGCACCGGTCTGATGGCCGGTGACTTCTACGACTTCTTCCCGGTCGGTCCCCGGCGCCTGGCCGCGGTCATCGGCGACGTGTCCGGCCACGGCATCGAGCCGTCGATCACCGCCTTTCAGGTCAAGTACCTGCTGCGCGTGTTCCTGCGCCAGTTCCGCGACCCGGCCCAGGCCCTCGAGGAGCTGAACGCGACGCTGTCGACCCAGGGCCGCGCCGAGGAGTTCGTCTCGGTCTGCATCGTGGTCTTCGACCGTCTGGCCAACAGCCTGCGCCACGCCTCGGCCGGCCACCCGGCGGCGTGGCTCTGGCACGACGGCGAGGTCCGCCCGCTGCGGGCAACGGGTCCGCTCCTCACGCTCGACCCCCGCGCCAACTTCATCAGCCGCGAGATCGAGCTCACCGCCGGCGACCTGGTACTGATGTACACCGACGGACTGGCCGAGGCCCGCTCCGGCGAGCAGCTGTTCGGCGAGGACCGCATCGCCGCCGCCGTGCGCCGGGATCCCGGCGTCGAGGCCCAGGTGCTCACCAAGTCGCTCCTTCAGGCGGCACGCGAGTTCTCGAGCGGCCCGCTGCGCGACGACGTGGCCATCCTCGCCATCCGCAGGACCTAGTCGCATGGACGTCTCGGGCGCCCGCCAACGGGCTCTGCAGGGCAACCTCGAGCGCCAGCGCGAGAAGCTGGCTGACCAGCACAAGCTGTTTGTCCGCGACCGACTCGCGCTTCTGCTCGACGAAGGGTCGTGGGTCGAAGACGCGCTGCTGGCGAACGCCATGGCGGGCGACCTTCCGGCCGACGGTGTCGTCACCGGAGTCGGCCGCATCGACGGACGACCCGTGTGTGTGATGGCCAACGACTCGACCGTCAAGGCCGGGTCGTGGGGAGCCCGCACGGTCGAGAAGATCGTGCGACTGACCGAGTACGCGCTGAAGCACGAGGTGCCGATCTTCTGGCTGGTCGACTCGGCGGGCGCCCGCATCACCGACCAGGTCGAGCTGTTCCCCGGGCGGCGCGGCGCGGGGCGCATCTTCTACAACCAGGTGAAGCTGTCGGGGAGGGTGCCCCAGGTCTGCTGCCTGTTCGGTCCCTCGGCGGCCGGCGGCGCCTACATCCCGTCGTTCTGCGACGTCGTGATCATGGTCGAGGGGAACGCGTCGATGTACCTCGGCTCGCCCCGAATGGCCGAGATGGTCGTCGGCGAGCGGGTGAGCCTGGAAGAGATGGGCGGGGCGCGGATGCACGCCACGATCTCCGGCTGCGGCGACAACCTGGCCACCGACGACGAGGACGCGATCGAGCAGGCGAAGCTCTTCTTCTCCTACCTACCGACCTGCTGGCGCGAGCAGCCACCCGACATGGCTGCCGAGGAGCCAGTCACCCAGCTCTCGGACGAGGCCATCCCCGCCGAGGAGTCGCTGCCGTTCGACGTCCACGACATCATCGACGGCCTCGTCGACGCCGACTCCTTCTTCGAGGTCAAGCCCCTGTTCGCGGCT
>JAFASB010000094.1 GCA_019244985.1 Acidimicrobiia bacterium
CGGCGGCGCGGCCCGGGCCGTCGACGACGCCGTTGCGTCGCTCAACGCGGACCCGGCCGCGCTCGACGACTTCCTCCAGCGTCAGAACTACCGGTTGGCGTTCTGGGGGACCGCACGGCGAGAGCTCGATTACCGGCGGTTCTTCGACATCAGCGAACTGGCCGGCGTGCGTGTCGAAGAAATGCAGGTGTTCGAGGACACCCACCGGTTGGTGCTGGAGTGGCTCGCCGACGGCTCGCTCGCCGGCGTGCGCGTCGACCACATCGACGGCTTGCGCGATCCCGAGGAGTACCTCGGTCGGCTGCGGTCGGCCGTGCCCGAGGGGTGGATCGTCGTCGAGAAGATCCTCGAGGACGAGGAGCGGCTGCCGGCGTCGTGGCCCGTGGGCGGGACGACCGGTTACGACTTCACCAACCTGGTCACCGGGCTGTTCGTCGATCCCGCGGGGGAGCAGGCGCTCACCGACTTCTACGGGTCGTTCACGGGTGCGCCGGCGCAGTGGGAGGAGGTGGCCAGTGCCAGCAAGGAGCTCGTCGTGCGCGATGTGCTCGCGAGCGAGGTCGCCCGTCTGACCGCGTTGTTCTCGGAGGTGGCGGCCGCGCACCGGTCGACGCGGGACTACACGCGTTGGGAGCTGCGCGAGGCGCTGGCCGAGGTGCTGGTCGCCTTTCCCGTGTACCGCACGTACGCCGTTGCGGGACGCCCGGCTTCCGATGTCGATCGGCAGTACGTTTCGCATGCCGTCGAGACGGCGGCGGCGCGGCGGCGCGACTTGGATGCGGGGTTGTTCCGGTTCCTCGGTTCGGTGCTCACGCTCGACGTCACCGGCCGGGCGGAGCAGGAGCTGGCGCTGCGTTTCCAGCAGGCGAGCGGACCCGTGATGGCCAAAGGCCTCGAGGACACGGCGTTCTACCGTTACAACCGGCTCGTCGCCCTCAACGAGGTCGGCGGCGATCCCGGGAGGTTCGGCGTGTCAGCCGAGGAGTTCCACCGCGCCAACGCCGAGCGGCTGGCGTCGTGGCCGGACGCGCTCCTGGCGACGTCGACGCACGACACCAAGCGCAGCGAGGACGTGCGGTCGCGGCTGTGCCTGCTGTCGGAGGACCCGGCGCGCTGGCGCGACGCCCTCGAGCGCTGGCCGCACCGGATCGACCGCAACACCGAGTACCTGCTGTATCAGACGCTCGTCGGGGCCCACCCGCTCGACGCCGACCGGGCGATCGAGTACATGACGAAGGCCACGAAGGAAGCAAAGGTCCACACGTCGTGGGTCGAGCCCAACAGCTCGTTCGACGAGGCCCTCGCTGCCTTCATCAAGGAGCTGTTGAGTGACGACCAGTTCCTCGCCGACCTTGACGGCTTCGTGGCGCCGCTCGTCGCGCCGGGCCGCGTGAATTCGCTCGCCCAGCAGCTCCTGAAGCTGACGTCGCCCGGCGTCCCCGACATCTACCAGGGCACCGAGCTCTGGGACCTGAGCCTGGTCGACCCGGACAACCGCAGGCCCGTCGACTACGACGTGCGGCGCCGCCTCCTGGCGTCGCGCGCCGACCCGGCGACGGTGTGGCGCGACGAGGCGGGGAGCGGCCTACCCAAGCTGCTGCTCACCCAGCGGGCGCTGCACCTGCGCCAGCGCATGCCGAGCGCGTTCGGCCCCGACAGCACCTACGAACCGCTCGAGGTGCGCGGCGAGCTCGCAGACCACGTCGTCGCGTTCGTGCGCCAGGGCGCCGGGGGCGCGGTCGTGACCGTCGTCCCCAGGTTGGTGCTGCAGCTCGATGACTGGCGTGGCACCGAGGTTCGGCTGCCCGCGGGGGACTGGCGTTCCGAGCTCGGCGGCATCCCCGTCGGCGGGGGGTGGGTTCCGGTCGGTGAGCTGTTCGCTGACTTCCCGGTTGCGTTGCTCTCTCGCGAGGCGGCGGTGTGACCCGGCTCGACGTATGGGCGCCGAACGCGGCGCGGGTCGAGGTCGTCGTGGGCGAGGGAGAGCGCGTGGCGATGGAACTGGCGGGCGACGGGTGGTGGTGGTCCGAGGTGGCGTCGCTGGCGCCGGGGCAGGACTACCGGTTCTCGCTCGACGGCGGCGATCCCATGCCCGACCCCCGCTCGCCCTGGCAGCCGGCGGGCGTGCACGGGCCGTCCCGCGTCGTCGACCACGCGGCATTCGGGTGGACCGACTCGTCGTGGTCCACCTTCGACCTCGCCGACGCGGTCGTGTACGAGCTCCACATCGGCACGTTCTCACCTGAGGGGACGTTCGACGGTGCCGTGCCGTACCTCGACCACCTCGTCGACCTCGGCGTCAACACCGTCGAGGTCATGCCGGTCAACCAGTTTCCCGGCGCCCGCGGCTGGGGCTACGACGGCGTCGACCTGTACGCGCCACAGCATGAATACGGCGGGCCCGACGGGTTCAAGAGGCTGGTGGACGCCTGCCACGCTCGCGGGCTGGCGGTCATCCTCGACGTCGTCTACAACCACCTCGGGCCTGACGGGAACTACCTCGGCGCCTTCGGTCCGTACTTCACCGACCGGTACTCGACGCCGTGGGGGATGGCGCCCAACCTCGACGGCGCCGAGAGCGACAACGTGCGGTCTTTCATCGTCGACAACGCCGTGATGTGGATGCGCGACTACCACGTCGACGGTCTGCGCCTCGACGCCACCCACGCCATCGTCGACATGTCGGCGCTGCACATCCTCGAGCAACTGGTCGACGCCGTGTGGGCTCTCGACCCCACGCGCTGGGTGATCGCCGAGAGCGACCGCAACGACCCCCGACTGGTATGGGCACGCGGCGGCGGCGGCTACGGCCTCGACGCCCAGTGGAGCGACGACTTCCACCACGCATTGCACGCGGCGCTGACGGGCGAGCGGCAGGGCTACTACGCGGACTTCGGTCCGCTGGCCGACATCGCGACGGCATGGCGCAACGCGTACGTGTACGACGGTCGGTACTCGGTGTTCCGGCGCCGCCACCACGGCCGCTCACCGGGAGCCGGGATCTCGGGCGCTCGGTTCTTCGGCTACCTGCAGGACCACGACCAGGTCGGCAACCGCGCGCGGGGCGACCGGAGCAGCCACCTGCTGACGCAGCCGCATCTGGAAGCGGCGGCCGCGCTCGTGCTCCTTTCGCCGTTCGTTCCGATGCTGTTCCAGGGCGAGGAGTGGGGAGCGAGCACACCGTTCCAGTACTTCACCGATCACCAGGATCCCGAGTTGGCGAAGGCCGTGAGCGAGGGCCGGGCGCGCGAGCACGCGGGGTTCGGCGGCGAGGTCCCCGACCCGCAGGACCCGGCCACGTTCGAGCGCTCGCGCCTGGACTGGCGCGAACGGGAGTCCTCCCCGCACCGGGAGCTGCTGGAGTGGCACCGGTTGCTGCTCGCGCTGCGGCGGTCGGACGCGGTGGCGGCGCTGCGCGGCGCAAAGCTCGGGGACGACCACGTGGCTTGGGATGAGGGCGGCCGCTGGTTGGTGATCGACCGCGGCCCGGTGGCGATCGTCGCCAACGTGGGCGAGCACGCCGTGCGGGTGCCGTTGCCGGGCGCGTCGAACCGTGAGTTGTTGGCGGCGTCGCCGTCGTGCGGTGAAGCTGTGGCCGTGCACGGCGACGCGGTGGAGCTTCCGCCGGGCGCCGCGGTCTTGGGCGGCGTGAGCGGTGGGTAAGTAGGCGTCGTGGAGCGGATCGTCATCGAGGACGTCCATCCTCGGACCCCCAACGGGTACCCCGCGAAGGCGGTTGTCCAGCGCCCCCTTCCCGTGAGCGCGCTGGTGTTCCGCGACGGCCACGACATCCTCGCCGCCCGCGTGCGATGGCGACCGCGCGGCGACCGCAAGTGGTCGTCGTCGCCGCTTGTTCACGTCGGCAACGACCGCTGGGAGGGCGAGGTCGAGCCGGGGTCGCTCGGCTTGCACGACCTCGTGATCGAAGCATGGACGGACCACTTCGCGACGTGGTGTCACGACATCGAGGTCAAGCATGGCGCCGGCCAGGACGTCGACGTGGAGCTCGAGGAGGGCGCCCGCCTGCTCGAAGGGTTCGCCTCGCGGGTCAACGGCGACGACCGGAAGCTCTTGCGGTCGACGATCGAGCGCCTTCGCGACTCGTCGCTCCGGGTCGAGAGTCGAGTCGCAGCCGGTTTGGACCCGGGCGTCGCCTCGGCCGTGGCCGACCTCCCCAACGGGGCGGACCTATCGAAGTCGGCCGCCTTTCCGGTCTGGGTCGACCGTGAACGGGCGTCGGTCGGCGCCTGGTACGAGCTCTTCCCACGGTCGTATGGAGGGCTGCGGGGCGCGGTCGACCGACTGGCCGCCGTCGCCGACATGGGTTTCGACGTCGTGTACCTCCCCCCGATCCACCCCGTGGGGCACACGGCGCGCAAGGGACGGAACAACACGCTCGACGCGGCCCCCGACGACGTGGGCAGCCCGTGGGCGATCGGCTCGTCCGACGGCGGGCACACCGAGATCGAGCCCTCGCTCGGCACGGTCGAGGACTTCGCGTTCTTCGTCGCCGAGGCGCAGCGACTCGGGCTCGAGGTCGCGCTCGACTACGCCCTGCAGTGCTCGCCCGACCATCCCTGGGTCACCGAGCATCCCGAGTGGTTCCACCACCGTCCGGACGGCAGCATCAAGTACGCCGAGAACCCGCCCAAGAAGTACCAGGACATCTATCCGCTCAATCTCTGGCCCGAGGACGCGGGCGATCGGCAGGCCCTCTGGGACGCGTGCAAGGAGATCCTCGACGTCTGGATCTCTCGGGGCGTGCGCATCTTCCGGGTCGACAATCCCCACACGAAGCCGTTCGCCCTGTGGGAGTGGATGATCCCGCTCGTGCAGGCCGAGCACCCCGACGTGCTGTTTCTCTCCGAGGCATTCACGCGGCCTGCGCTCATGGCCAGGCTCGCCGAGGTCGGGTTCAGCCAGAGCTACACATACTTCACGTGGCGCACGCACAAGGCGGAGCTGCGTGAGTACGTCGACGACCTGGCGTACGGGCCGCTGGCCGACTACATGCGCCCCAACTTCTGGCCCAACACGCCCGACATCCTGAGCGGTCCACTGCGCCACGGCCACGCTGGCGCGTTCAAGCAGCGCCTCGTATTGGCCGCCACGCTGAGCCCGTCCTACGGCATCTACAGCGGCTACGAGCTGTGCGAGAACGAGCCGGCGTCGGAGTTCAACGAGGAGTACCGGTTCTCGGAGAAGTACGAGATCAAGCACCGGGACTGGTCGTCGCCTGACTCGCTCGCGCCGTTCGTCGAGCGAATCAACGACATCCGGCGCCGCCACCCGGCGTTCAGCGAGCTGTCGAACGTCGCCTTCGAGCACTCGGACAACGAGCAGATCCTGGCCTACTCGAAGGTGTCCCACGACGGCGCCGACGTCGTGCTGGTCGTCGTCAACCTCGACCCATACGCCACCCACGAGGACACCCTGTGGGTCGACCTCGAACGCCTCGGGATGCCGCTCGACACGCCATACGAGGCCCACGACGAGCTCAGCGGCGAGACCTTCGTCTGGCAGGGCCCGTCGCCGTATGTGCGTCTCCCACCCGAGAACCCCGCCCACATCCTCCACCTGCGGCCCTAACGTCCGGGGGTGAGTCCCGACGCGCGGTACTACTTTCCGTCGGGGACGACAGGTGCCGCACACGACGAGACAGTCGCCGCCAAGGCCCGTCTGCGCCGTGTGTCCAGTGCAGTCGGCCTGCCTGCGCTTCGCCCTGACGACGAACCAGGCCTACGGCATCTGGGGCGGCACGACCGAGGACGAGCGGGTCTCGATCAAGCGTCTGTCGAGGAGTCGGGCGGCGGCGCTTTCAGCATGACGATGCCGAGGGGCGGCAGTGTCAGCGGAAGCGACCACGGCCGCCCGTGGGACGTGAGCTCCTCGGCGTCGACCGCACCAAGGTTCCCCACACCGCTGCCGCCGTAGTCGGCAGCGTCGCTGTTGGCGATCTCGAGCCAGGTGCCGCCGCTGGGAACGCCCAGGCGGTAGCCCTCGCGCGGGATCGGCGTGAAGTTGATGGCGACGAGCACCGTGTCGCCCTCCTGGCCGCGCCGTAGGAACGCGAGCACGCTGTTCTCGGCGTCGTGGAGGTCTATCCAGTCGAACCCCGCGGGGTCGCAGTCGAGCTCGTGCATGGCGCCCACCGAGCGGTAGACGCGGTTCAGATCGCCGACCCAGCGGCACACACCCGCGTGCAGTGGCGAGTCGAGCAGATGCCAGTCGAGGCTCTTGTCGTGGTTCCACTCGCGTCCGTGGCCGAACTCGCCGCCCATGAACAGCAGCTTCTTGCCAGGCGAGGCCGCCATGTAGCCGAGCAGCAGCCGGAGGTTGGCGAAGCGCTGCCAGTCGTCGCCGGGCATGCGGGCGAGCAGCGAACCCTTGCCGTGGACGACCTCGTCGTGCGACAGCGGGAGCATGAAGTTCTCGTCGAACGCGTAGACGGCCCGGAAGGTGATCTCGCCGTGGTGGAACCGCCGATAGACGGGCTCGCGCGACAAGTACTCAAGCGTGTCGTGCATCCAACCCATGTCCCACTTGAACCCGAACCCGAGGCCGCCGACGTATGTCGGCCTCGAAACCATCGGCCAGGCCGTCGACTCCTCGGCGACGGTAAGCACGTCGGGGAACGCGCCGTAGACGTCCTCGTTGAGGCGACGGAGGAGGTCGATCGCCTCGAGGTTCTCCCGCCCGCCGAAGCGGTTGGGGATCCACTCGCCTTCCTTGCGCGAGTAGTCGCGGTAGAGCATGGAGGCGACGGCGTCGACCCTGATCCCGTCGACGTGGTACTGGTCCAGCCAGAACATGGCGCTCGACAGGAGGAAGCTGCGCACCTCGTGGCGGCCGTAGTTGAAGATGTAGCTGTTCCAGTCGGGATGGAAGCCCTCCCGCGGGTCGGCGTGCTCGAACAGGTGGGTGCCGTCGAAGTACGCGAGGCCGTGCTCGTCGGACGGGAAGTGCGACGGCACCCAGTCGAGGATCACGCCGATACCGCGCTGGTGCAGATGGTCGACCAACCACATCAGGTCCTGCGGCGACCCGTACCGCGACGACGCCGCGAAGTACCCGGTGGTCTGGTAGCCCCACGATCCGTAGAACGGGTGCTCCATGATCGGCAGCAGCTCCACGTGCGTGTAGCCGAGGGCTAGGGCGTGGTCGGCGAGCATCGGCGCCACCTCGCGGTAGGACAGCAGGCGGCTCGGGTCCGACGGATCTCGGCGCCACGATCCGAGGTGCACCTCGTACACGCTGATCGGCGCGTCAGCGGTGTGACGGGCGCCGCGCGACGCCATCCACTCGCGGTCGCCCCACTCGTAGGAGAGGTCCCAGATGATCGAACCTGTCTTCGGCGCCACCTCGGCGCGCACAGCGAGGGGATCGGCCTTGTCGACGCGGTAGCCGTTGGGCCCGACGATGTGGAACTTGTACACGTCGCCGACCGATGCCGACGGGACGACGCCCTCCCAGATCCCCGACGACCCGCGCACCGTCAGGGGGTCAGCCTCCCGGTCCCAGCCGTTGAAGTCGCCGATCACCGTGACGCGCTCGGCGCTGGGCGCCCACACGCCGAAGACGACGCCGCCGCCGTCCAGCGGGTGGGCACCGAGGTGGTCCCACAGGCGCAGGTGGCTGCCCTCGTTGAACAGATAGAGATCCTGTTCGCCGAGCAGGCTCATGGTCTCCAGATCCTGGCGGGTCATTCAAACCGTCTCCCAGTCGAGAATGGTGAGGATCCCCCGAAGCGGTACGCCGACGAAGTGGGGCCGGCTGCCGAGCTCGTAGGCGACCTCGTAGAGCGCCTTCTCCAGCAGATACGCCGGGAGGAGCTGTGCGGTCTCTTCCGGGGTCGTGGCGAACGGCGGCTTCGCGGCGTCGCGGTAGCCGCGCAGGAAGGCCGCGCTCACCCAGAGCTGCCAGAAGGCGGCCCATGCGGCCAGGCCTTCGAACGCCTCCGAGTCACGCTCGACGAGGCCCCGCTCGGCGACGTCGAGGCGGCCGACCTCGGCTGCGTAGTCGTAGGAGCGCAGCATCGACCCGACGTCCCGCAGCGCCACCCGTTTGATGCGACGCTCGCTCAGCGGACGAGCGGGCTCGCCCTCGAAGTCGATGATGACGAAGTCGTTCCCGGTGTACAGCACCTGACCCAGGTGGTAGTCGCCGTGCTCGCGGATCCGAGAGGCGCGTACCCGACCGCCGTTGACGGCCTCGAAGCGGGCCATCACCTCGGCTTCGCGCGCCAGGACCTGCTCGCCCAGCTCCCTGGCCGGCTCGTCGAGCGAGCGAAGCGACCGGCGTAGTTCGCGGAAGCGGCGCCGGGCCGTGGCCCGCATGCCCTGGTACAGGGCGCGCTGATAGTGCGCGGTGACCGGTTCAGGGGCGAACGCGGGATCGGTGGTGTCGGACGCCAGGGCTCCGTGGAGCTCGGCCGTGCGACGGCCGAGCAGCTCGGCGAGGTCGAGATAGTCGCCCATCAGACCTTCGGCCAGCTCGCTCGGCTCCTCTTCGGCGAGTGACAACAGCGGCGGAAGTTGTCCGACGTCGGGCGACAGATTCTCACCCTCGGACAGCAGGCGTTCGTAGTACCGCCCGAGCGACCCGAGGGCGTGGCTCCACGCGTCACCCTCGTTCGGGACCAGCTCGTGGACGACGGCGACCGTCCCAGGCTCATCGCCGCTCGGGTCCCGGTAGTCCAGGGCGCCGCAGAGCGCGGGGACGTGCGGGAAGCGGGCCCGCTCGGTGAGGAAGCGGCCGATCTCGAGGTCGGGGTTCTCGCCGGGCTCGACCTTGCGGAACAGCTTCATGATGAAGCGGTCGCCGAACACGATCGAGCTGTTGCTCTGGTCGGCCCTGGGGATGTGGACTTCGAGGGGGAGCCCGTCGGGGCCGAGCGCTCCGCCCAGGCGGCGCAGCGCCGGAACGGCGTGGCCGACCAGGGTTGCATCGCCCTTGACCCGACGGCGCTTGCCGATCACGTCGAGGAGATGGGTACCGAAAGCGGGAACGAACGAGGCGTCGTACAGGAGCGCGGTCTCCTCTTCTCCCGCCGGGCGGCGGAGCATGGCGACGATCGACTGCGCGACGTCGCGGACGAGGGTGTCCGCCTGCTTGCCCTCGGCGATCCCGAGGGGCACGACGTAGGTCTCCGGCTCGCCCTCCGTGTAGGCCACGGCGAGGAACGTCAGCGTGATGCGGTCGGGGAGCGGCACGGTTGCCGCAATGCGGGCCGAGGAGACCTGGCGCTCCTTCCCCGCGTACCAACGCCGGCCTCGCAGCCACGTGCGCAGCACCCGCTCGAGGCCGGTGCGCTCGCGGCCGGCGAAGACCGACTCCCACGCGCCGGCGACGGGGACCGCGGTCGGGATCCCGCCCGTGCCCGTTGCGTCGCTCGCGTCCTGCTCGAGCGACAGCCACACGAAGCCGTACGGGCCGAGCGTCAGCAGGTAGGGGAGACGCCCGATCGGTGGGAAGCGGGTGCCGCCGAGGACCTCGACGGGCACGGTCCCCTCGAAGTCCTGGAGGGCGAGCTCGACGTACTGGGCGTGGCGGGAAAGATTGGCCACCACGAGGACCCGCTCGTCGCGGAAGCTGCGCGTGAAGGCGAGGACCTTGGGGTTGTCCGGGAGCAGGAACTCGATGTCACCTCTGCCCATCACGCCCGAGCGCTTCCGCAAGGCGATCATGCGCTTGGTCCACCAGAACAGCGAGTTCGGGTTGTTGTGCTGGGCCTCGACGTTGAGCGCCTCGTAGTGGTACTCGGGATCGATGATCACCGGCAGGTAGAGCTGCTGGGGGTTGGCTCTC
>JAFASB010000114.1 GCA_019244985.1 Acidimicrobiia bacterium
CATCAGGCCACCACCTTCCACTTCCACACGACATGGTCGCCCGCGTCGTCGCTGAACAACGTTGAAAGCACGAGCTCGACCTCGGCACCGACCTTCAGACCCTCGGCACCACCGTCGACCTGACCGAGCACGACGAGCTTCTCGTCGGCCAGCTCGACGGCAGCCACGGAGTACGGCTCGAAGGGGTCCGGACTCATGTACGGCGCGGGCGGGGCGTAGTGGTTCGTCGTGTACGACCACACGCGACCCCGGTTGCTCAACTCGACGTCCTCGAACGCCGTGCCGTCACAGGATGGATTCCGGCAGGCGATCGATGCCTTCGGAAAGAACACGGTCCCGCACGACGTGCACTTGTTCCCGACGAGCCGCGGATTGGCCTCGTCCATGGTGAACCAGCCTTCGACGGCGGGCACCCTCGCGACGCTCATGCTCCCAACCTCTCCAACACCTCGTCCGCCTCCTTGACGATCCTCGTGATCAGTTCGGCCACCGTCGGCAACTCGTCGATGAGCCCCACGACCTGACCGCTCGCCATCACACCCAGGTCCGGCCGGCCGTCGACCATGGCCTTCCGCAACAGCATCGGCGTGTTGGCGGCCATGACCACCTGGCTCCAGTTGAGGTCCTGGGCCTTCTTCATGGCCAGCCCCTCCTGCACGATCTCCCGCCACGGCTGCCCCGACAGACGCTGGAACCCGAGCGCGTTCTTCACCGCTCGAGGGAGCGCCGTGGCCCGTCCGGTCCCCTCGAGGTGCTCGACGAACGACGTACGAAGCACGCGGTGCGGCCATCCGTCGACCTGCGTGGTCACCACCGTGTCGGTCACGGTCTTGCCCAGGTACACGTCCTTCACCGCTTGGGGGACCTGAGAATCGCGCGTCAGCAGGAAGCGAGTGCCCATGGCGATCCCGGCCGCGCCGTAGGCGAGCGCGGCCGCCAGGCCCCGGCCGTCGAAGAAACCACCGGCCGCGATCACGGGGATGTCGACCGCGTCGACAACCTGGGGCAGCAGAAGCGTCGTCGGCACGGACCCGGTGTGCCCGCCACCCTCGCCGCCTTGGACGAGCACGGCGTCGACGCCCCATTCGGCGACCTTCTCGGCGTGGCGCTTGGCCCCGATCGACGGGATCACCGCGACCCCGCCGTCCTTGAGCCGTTGCACCAGGTCCTTGCGCGGCGCCATGGCGAAGGACGCCACTCGCACGCCCTCTTTCACGAGCAGGTCGCAGCGGTCGACGATGTCGGGCTGGTCAGCCCGCAGGTTCACGCCGAAGGGCCGGTCGGTGCGTTCCTGCAGCTCCTTGAGCGCGACCCGCAGCTCGTCCATGTCCATGACGGCGGCGGCCAGGATCCCCAGGCCCCCGGCGTTGGCCGTTGCCGCGGTGAGCTCCGGCCCCGACACCCAACCCATGCCGGTCTGGACAATCGGATACTCGACGCCGGCCAGAGCGCACAGCCGCGTCCGCAGCGCGTCCTTCAAGCCTTGACCTCGCTGTCGCGCAGCGATTGCGGGTCGATCACCTCGCGGATCAGCCGGAGCTCTTCGTCGGTCGGCGCCCGGGTCTCCGGTACGTCGCCATCCGCGTGGAGCTCGAAGCCCGTCGCCGCCTGGACCTCATGGACCGTCACGCCCGGGTGCACGGACCGGACCCGCATCGAGTGGTCGGGCGTATCGAAGTCGAACACGCCGAGGTTCGACACAACCACGCGGATCTCGTGGACCGCGGCGCTCGGCGGCACGCGGTCGTAGCCCACGCCGGACACGAAGTCGACCTTCTCGACGAACGCTCTCGGGGAGTGGTTCGGGATCCAGTAGCTCGTGGTGTGGTTCACGGTGTTGCCCGGCGCGCCGCGCACACCCAGCAGCATGGCCTTGGGCTTCTCCCACGGGCCGATGCAGGCGATGTTCTGATTTCCGAAGCGGTCAACCTGGGTCGCGCCCATCATCACGTGGCGCCGGCCCCACCACAGCAGGTCGAACATCTTGCCGAACGGCAACCAGCCCTCGACGACCTTCGAGAACTCGGGCCCCGCGCCGACGGGCAGCGGGTTGGCGACCACCAGCGCGTCGCCGTCGGTCAGCACCAGATCAGGCGAGAACGTGAGCGCGGCCAGCCGCGCCCCAACCGTCGGCACCGTGCCGATGGGGCTGGCGACGATCTCACCGTCGCCGCGCCAAGCCTCGGCGCAGGCGATGGCGCAGACCTCGGCCCGAGACGCCACAGCCGTCATGACATCTCCAACCACTCGGGCCCGAACTCCTCCCACGGCGTGGTCGCGTACTCGCGCTGCAGCTCCTCGTCGCGGGCGTAATCCGGCGCGCACGACGTGAACCGCGCTCCGCCGGGCGCCTCGATCACGCCGTCGGTCATCATGCGGCTGATCTTCAGCGTCTGCTCGGAGCCCTCCTTCAACAGGTCGGCGGTGTCGACGATGCGCTCGCAGCTCATGAATCGGCGCTTGGCTGCCATGCAGAACAGGTCGTCGAAGAACCAGTCGGGACCGAGGTACTGACCGTTGCCGCGGACGTCGGCCCGGTTGGCGTGGATGATCGCCACGTCGAGCCGCAGGGCCGGCATCGCAACCAGTTCCTCCGATTCGTCGTAGGGCGAGCGCACGGTCTTCAGCCCGGGGTTGACCTCCATCACCGCGGAGCCGAGCCCGGCCCGGCACGGCAGGAACGAGACGCGCATCGCCGCCGCCCGCAGGCCCCACTGGAGCATCCCCTCGTCGACCTCCATGGCCTCGATGGAGCCGTTCTGCCGGGCTGCCCTGAAGTGCGGCTCGAGGGGGATCGAGTCGAGCGACACGAACCCGTAGACGACCTTCTTCACCTTGCCGGCCGCGCACAGCATGCCGACGTCGGGCCCGCCGTAGGACACGACCGTGAGGTCGCGCACCGGCGACTTCAGGATCTCGCGGATGATCGTCATCGGCTTGCGCCGTGAGCCCCACCCCCCGATGCCGATCGTCATCCCGTCTCGCAGCTCGGCGACGACGTCGGCCTCGGTTGTCCTCTTGTCAGTCACAGTGAGAGCGGGCCACGTCAGTCCGACTTCTTGACGAACGCGTCCCGGGCCCGGTCGCCCTCACCGGCCAGGTTGAGCTCGAAGGTGAATCCCTGCTCGAAGCGGTAGCTGCGCTTGACGTCGACGGGGTCGATCCCATTGAGCGACTCCTTGGCCGCCCTGATCACCATCGGGCTCTTCTCGGCGATGGCGCGCGCCACCTCGAGCGCGGTGTCGCGCAGCTTGTCCCGGGCGACGACCTTCAGCACCGAGCCGAAGTGGTGCAGTTCCTCGGCGGTGACGGTCTCGGCCAGGTACACCATTGCCCGCATGCGGTGCTGCGGGACGAGGCGGGCCAGATGGGTGGCCGCCCCCAAGGCACCGCGGTCGACTTCGGGCAGCCCGAAGGTGGCGTCGTCGGACGCCACGATGATGTCGGCGTTGCCCACCAGGCCGATGCCCCCGCCGAGGCAGAAGCCGTGCACGGCGGCGATGACCGGGACCGCGCACTCGTAGACGGCAGCGAATGCCGCGTAGCAGCCACGATTCGCGCCGACGAGGGCGTCGAAGCCCTCGGTCGCCTGCATCTCCTTGATGTCGACGCCGGCGTTGAATCCACGGCCGTCGGCCCGCAACACGACCACGTGCACCGCCGGGTCGTCGCCGAGACCGCGCACCTTGTCAGCGAGGTCGAACCACCCCTTCACCGGCAGGGCGTTGACCGGCGGGTAGTCGACGACGAGCTCGGCGATCCCGTCCTCGACCGTGTGCGAGAGACCCAAGACGAACTTTCTGATGGGCTGTTAGATTTCTCGGCCACCGTAGTCCGAGAGGCCTC
>JAFASB010000145.1 GCA_019244985.1 Acidimicrobiia bacterium
GCGGATGATGGCTTCGATGCGGGCGATCTCCGAGTCGTCGATCTCCGCCTTCTTCAGCTCCTTGGGGACCCCGGGCAGCATACCGATCAGGTTCTGCAGCGGTCCCATCTTCTTCACCTGCTGCATCTGCTCCAGGAAGTCCTCGAGCGTGAACTCGCCCTTCGACAGCTTCTCGGCGGCCTTGGCCGCCTCCTCCTGGTCGAAGGCCTCCTCGGCCTTTTCGATGAGGGTGAGGACGTCGCCCATGCCGAGGATCCGGGAGGCCATGCGGTCCGGGTAGAAGGGCTCGAAGTCGCCGAGCTTCTCCCCCGTCGACGCAAAGGCGATCGGCCGACCGACGACCTCCTTGACCGAGAGGGCCGCGCCACCGCGTGCGTCGCCGTCGAGCTTGGTGAGGATGACGCCGTCGAGCTCGAGGGTTTCGTGGAACGATTCGGCGACGTTGACGGCGTCCTGGCCGGTCATGGCGTCGACGACGAGGAACGTGTAGTCGGGATGGACGGCGCCCGAGATGTCACGGACCTGGTCCATCATCTCGGCGTCGACGTGCAGGCGGCCCGCGGTGTCGACGATCAGCACGTCGCGGCCCAGGCTCTGTGCCTCCTCGACGCTCTTGCGGGCGACGGCAACGGGATCGGTGGACTCGCTGAAGACCGGGACGTCGACCTGCTTGCCGAGCACGCGCAGCTGCTCGACAGCGGCGGGACGCTGCAGGTCGGCCGCGACAAGCAACGGATGACGCCCCTGCTGCTTGAACCAGCGGGCCAGCTTGCCCGCCGTCGTGGTCTTACCGGAGCCCTGGAGGCCGGCCAGCAGGAGGACCGTCGGCGGCTTCGACGCGTAGGTGATCTTCAGGTTCTCGCCGCCGAGGGTGTTGACCAGCTCCTCGTGGACGATCTTGATGACCTGCTGTGCGGGGCTCAGGCTCTTGGAGAGATCGAGCCCGACCGCCTTCTCCTTGATGCGGGCCACGACGCCCTTGACCACGCGGAAGTTGACGTCGGCCTCGAGGAGGGCGAGCCGGATCTCGCGCAGGACCTCGTCGACCTCTTTCTCGCCCAAGCGCCCGCGGCTGCGCAGGTGCTTGAAGATCGTGTCGAACCGGTCGGAGAGTGCGTCGAACATCGGAGCAGCTCAGGCTACCGGCGGTCTATTCGAACAGCGCTTCGACGAACTCCTCGGGCTCGAAGTCGACGAGGTCGTCGACGGTCTCGCCGAGCCCTACCAGCTTGATCGGAATGTTCAGCTCGTTCTGGATGGCGAGGGCGATTCCGCCCTTTGCGGTGCCGTCCAGTTTGGTCAGCACGACGCCCGTGACGTCTACGGCGTCGGCGAACTGCCGTGCCTGCACGAGCCCGTTCTGACCGGTCGTGGCGTCGATGACGAGCAGGACCTCGGTGACGCGCCCGGGGGGCCGCTCGGCGACGCGGCGGATCTTTCCGAGCTCCTCCATCAGGTTCGTCTTGGTGTGCAGTCGACCTGCGGTGTCGGCCAGGACGATGTCGATGTCGCGAGCCTTGGCCCGCTCGACGGCATCGAACACGACGGCGCCGGGATCGCCGCCTTCGGCTCCCCGCACGAGCGGGGCGTCGACACGGTGCGCCCACAGGTCGAGCTGTTCGGCCGCCGCGGCGCGGAAGGTGTCGCCCGCAGCCAGGATCACGCTGCGGCCGTCGGCTCGTTGCTGGTTGGCGACCTTGCCGATCGTCGTCGTCTTGCCCACGCCGTTGACACCCACGAACAGCCACACGTTGGGGGCGCCCGGCTCGTAGTGCAGACCGCGGTCGGCGGGTGCGAGCGTCTTCTTCAGGTCGTCCTTCAGCGCATCGATCAGGGCCTGCGGCGACGTGATGCCCTCGGCCCGCACCCGCGAGCGGAGGTCGTCGAGAAGCTTCGTCGTGGCGGCCACGCCGACGTCGGCCCGGATGAGCGCCTCTTCGAGCTCATCCCACGTCTCGTCGTCGATCGTGGAGCGAGACAGGACCGAGCCGACATAGTCGGCGAGCAGGCTCCTGGCCTTTCCCAGCCGGTCGCGGAACCGTGGTTTGACCGGGGGCGGCGCAGGGACGGCTTCCTCAACGGGCTCGGCCTCTTCGAGGATCGCCTCCGCTTCCTCGATGACCGACTCGGCTTCGGCCGCCGCTTCTTCCGGCGTCTTTGTCGGCGCTGACGGGCGTGCTGCTTGTGGCGGCCGGGGGCGCGGCGGAGCTGTGGTGCCGGGACCCGGCTCCACGCCGGGGCGCTCGCGGCCACGCCGCCGCAGGGGGGCGACGAACGCCAACCCCAGCACCAGCCCGACGAAAACGATGACGATGATCGCAAAGGCCATGACGAAACGACCCTACCCACGCTCCATTCGGCCCTGTCAGCGACGATCAGTCGGCGCTGCTCTCGTTCGCGCTATAGGGCGGTCTTGACCCGCTGACTGATCACCCGCGACGAACCGCCGGGCTGCATCGTGACCCCGTAGAGGATGTCGCCCGCTTCCATCGTCCGCTTCTGGTGGGTGACGACGAGCAGCTGTGCCTCGTCGCGGAACTCGTGCACCAGATCGATGAACCGGTGGAGGTTGACGTCGTCAAGCGCCGCCTCGACCTCGTCCAGCAGATAGAAGGGCGACGGCCGGCCGCGGAACAC
>JAFASB010000238.1 GCA_019244985.1 Acidimicrobiia bacterium
AACGGATACAGGTCGGGGACGTCGAAGCCGACCAGCTCCGACATGATGATCGACGCCTGCTCAGGCGTGGCATCCCTGCCGCCCCACTGCGCCGGCCACGTCGGCACCGCCCATCCGCCAGGTGCCAGGGTCGACAACAACCCACGACCACGGTCGACATCGTCCTGCCCGGCGCCGAGAAAAGAGAACCCGGCGTCCGCAGCGCGCGGCGCCAACAGCTTCGACAGCTCGTCCCGCACTTCGGCCCGGAACGCCTGCTCGTCCATCAACGTCGAAGGCTACGGTTTGCCGCATGCTCCTCGACAGCCAACGCGTTCCCGTGAGCGACTTCGAAGCGCGCACCGGGTGGAGCGTCCAGCCGCAAGGGCTGTGCCAGGGCGACGTGTGCCTCCCGCTTCCGAACGAAGCCGTCGACAGCACCACCGCGACACTCGATGTCGAAGTCGTCGCCGCCCGCGCCGGGATGCCGCTGGTGCACGACGAGACCCGCAACGTCTGGGCCCTCGGGCCGGCCGCCGGTCCCGACCGGCGTGCGCTCACCACCGCGCAGGCACCCGAGCTCGAGCTCCCGGACATCCGCACGGGCGAGCAGTTCAAGCTCTCCAGCCTGAAAGGCCAGAAGGTGCTCCTGTTGGCTTGGGCGTCGTGGTGAGGTTGCCGCTTCGACCTGCCCGTGTGGCAGGAGGTGCGTGAGGAACTCCACCCGAAGGGCTTCGAGATCGTCACCGTCGCTCTCGATGTCGGCGGCGTCGAGGCAACCAAGGAGTTCGTCGACAGGGCCCACGCCCAGCACCCATCTCTCCTCGACGAAGCGCATCTGACAGACGAGCTCTTCGGCGTGGTCAACGTCCCCAACGGGGTCTGGATCGACGAAGACCAAGTGATCGTGCGGCCGGCGGAGCCCGCCTTCCCCGGTCGCAACCCTGTCATGGAGAGCTTCGAGAAGCTCGACCCCTCGACGTTGCCGCCCGACATCGCAGAGATGATGGTCGAGGTCAAGAAGATCAAGACCGACCCCGAGGCCTACAAGGCTGCTCTCGTCGACTGGGTCGAGCACGGCGCGGCAAGTCAGTACGCACTCGAGCCCGATGAGGTCGTCGCCCGCTCCCACCCCCGGACCGACGACGAGGCTCGCGCCGCCGCCCACTTCGAGCTCGGCCAGTTCCTCCACCGCCAGGGCGATCACGACGCCGCCATCCCCCACTGGCGGGAGGCCCACCGCCTCCAGCCGGACAACTGGACCTACAAGCGCCAGGCCTGGAACTTCGAGGACCCCGTCCGCCAGGGCCACACGGACGTCTACGACGGCTCGTGGATCGAAGACGTCAAGAAGATCGGCGCCGAGAACTACTACCCAGCGGTCGACTTCTAGCCTTCAACCGATGCCGCGAGGCGGGCGTGAGCCCGAGTTCATCGACTTCAAGCTCGACGACCGCGCCGCGGTCCTGGCCCGCATGGACCAGCTCACCGGAACGCGCAAGGGATGGATCAACCTCAGCCCCGCGCTCGACGAAGACGAGGAACCGCCGCCCCGGTCCGGGACGTTCGGCCTCTTCTCCGGCCGCGGCCCCGACATTCCTCTCTGCACGTGGTTCCCCGGGCCACCCGTCGAGATCGGCATCCAACACGGAGCGGGGCCGAAGGTCGTCGAGGTCCTGCGCAACCTCGGCCGTCCCGTCCCCGACGGCTGGCGGGTGACGCAGGATCACTCACGGCGCGGTCTGGTGGCGGTGGTCCCCGACGGCACGCCCAACGAGTGCGTGCTCGACTGGCTGCTCGACGCGGGCACCGCGCTCGCCAGCCACCTGAAGCTGGCGGCCTGGTGGCGGGCGGCGATCTACGCCGCCAGATAATCCCTAGCCGTAGATGGCCCGGAGGCCGAGGGCGTCGCCGGCGGCCGGCGAGCGCTTGTAGGTCTCACCCTTGGAGATCAAGTAGTACATGGTGTTGTACAGCGAGGACACGTGGTCGAGTCCGTACAGATGGCCGATCTCATGGGTGGCGACGCTCTGGAAGTCGTACGC
>JAFASB010000288.1 GCA_019244985.1 Acidimicrobiia bacterium
AGGAGATCCGCCGCCCCCTCCCGCGGTACCCGCCCGGCCGGCTTCCCCGGCCGGGGGCCCGCCCCGCCCCCGCCACCACCTCCGACCAGGGCTGCGAGACGGGCGGTCAGGCGCGCGGCGCCGTCCAGCCCCTCCCAGTGGAAGTCCCAGTCACTCCGGTATCGATGAGACGCCAGGTAGAGGCGGACCGCGGCCGCGGGCACCCGCTCCAGCATCTCCGGAACCACCACCAGGTTGCCCCTCGACTTGGACATCTTGTGGCCCTGGTAGCGAACCATCCCAGTGTGCATCCAGGCGCGGGCGAAGGGAACACAGCCTGTTAAGGACTCCGACTGCGCCCGCTCCGACTCGTGGTGAGAGAAGACCAGGTCGCGACCACCTCCGTGCACGTCCACCTGCGGCCCCAGATACCTCATCGACATCGCCGAGCACTCGATGTGCCAGCCGGGCTTACCCGGTCCGAAGGTCGAGGGCCAGGCCGGCTCGTCGGGGGCCGAGGGCCTCCAGAGCGGGAAGTCGAGTGGGTCCTGCTTCCCGCCAGGACCGACATGGCCGAGCAGGTCCTCGTCCCGCAGCTTCCGAACCATGGAACGGTGAGAAAGGCTCGACAGCTGCCCGTAATCCGGGTAGGCGGAGGCGTCGAAGTAGACGGCGTCCGTCTGGTAGGCGAAGCCGGCGTCCCGGAGCCGCCGCACCGCGCCCTCGATCGACTCCATTTCCTGCGACGCACGCGGCATGAGGTCGGGCGGCCGCCAGCCCAGCGTCGCCATGTCACGCACGAAAGCCTCAACCTCGCGCTGGGCCAGGTCGCTCCAGCGCAACCCGTCGCGGCGAGCACGCTGGAAGAGCGGGTCGTCGACGTCGGTCACGTTCTGGACGTAGCGCACCCGCACGCCGCAGGCCTCGGCCCAACGGACCAGGACGTCGAAGCCGCAGAAGGTGAAGGCGTGGCCGAGGTGGCCGGAGTCGTAGGGGGTGACGCCGCACACGTAGAGCCGGAGCAGCCGGCCGCCCGCCCCCTCCGGGTCCTCGCCGAGCGGCAGCGCGACCAGCCGCCGCCGCAGTGTGTCGCGCACACGGACCTTACAGCCCGGCTCGTCTCCCTGGCTCACCCGGCTCACGCGGCCGGCTCTCCGATCGGCACCAACGCCCGCCAGTCTACCGGCGGCCTCCGCCCTCTAGGAGCGCGCCGCCGCCGCCGGCACCGCCTCCTTGAGGGCCGCCGCCCGCTCCGTCCGCTCCCAGGCCAGGTCGAGGTCGTCACGACCGAAGTGCCCGTAGGCGGCGGTCGGCCGGAAAATCGGCCTTCTCAGGTCCAGGCGCTCGATGATCGCCGCCGGCCGCAGGTCGAAATGCCTGCGCACGAGCTGAAGGATCTCCTCCTCAGGCAGCGTCCCCGTCCCGAACGTCTCCACCGAGATCGACGTGGGCTGAGCGCGGCCGATCGCGTAGGAGACCTGCACCTCGCAACGCTCCGCGATGCCGGCGAAGACCAGGTTCTTGGCCACCTGCCGAGCCGCGTAGGCGGCGGAGCGGTCGACCTTCGAGGCGTCCTTGCCGCTGAACGCGCCGCCGCCGTGCCTGGCGACGCCGCCGTAGGTGTCGACGATGATCTTGCGGCCGGTCAGCCCGGCGTCCGCGTCGGGACCCCCGATCTCGAAACGGCCGCTCGGATTGACCATGATCTTGGTCTTGGCGTCCACCAGCCAGGACGGGAGCACGGCCTCGATGACCTGGGAACGCACGCCCTCGTCGATGTCCCGGCTGCTCACGGAGGGGCGGTGGTGCGTCGAGATGACGACGGCCTCGATCCGCTTGGGACGCCCGTACTCGTACTCGACG
The DNA here is from genome assembly GCA_019244985.1 of Acidimicrobiia bacterium. Classification (GTDB taxonomy): domain Bacteria; phylum Actinomycetota; class Acidimicrobiia; order Acidimicrobiales; family AC-14; genus CADDZP01. The sequence goes on from JAFASB010000288.1 coordinate 1,843, forward strand.
GTGACCTGCGACTTGCCGTCAGGAAGAAGCCAGTCCAGCTCGCCCGACTTGCGAACGCTGGCCAGACGCCGGGTGAGCCGGTGCGCCAGAGAAACGGTGAGAGGCATCAGCTCGGGCGTCTCGCCGCAGGCGAAACCGATCATCATCCCCTGGTCGCCGGCTCCCTGCAGCTCGAAGGGGTCGCCGAGCTCGCCCGTGCGCTCCTCCAGCGAATGGTCGACGCCGGCCGCGATGTCTGGCGACTGCTCCTTCAGATAGACGCTGATCAGGGCGTGGTCAGGGTCGAAGCCGGTCTCGCTGCCGGTGTACCCGATTCCCTTCAGGGTGTCCCTGATCGTCTTCTCGAGCGG
>JAFASB010000325.1 GCA_019244985.1 Acidimicrobiia bacterium
TCCCTGGATGGTGCGCGAATTCCAGCGCATCCTCGGCGAGGAGGCGCGCGGCCAATCCCGTGCGTTGCTCGACGGACGAGATCCCGATTTCGTCGTGGCGTGCGTGGGCGGCGGATCGAACGCGGCGGGAACGTTCGCCGGCTTCGCCGACACGAGCGCTCGGCTGGTCGGTGTCGAACCCGCGGGCGGCGCCGCGATCGCCCATGGCGTGCCGGGCGTCGTCCACGGGATGAAGTCGTACCTGTTGCAGGACGAGGCGGGGCAGGTCAACGAAGCCGAGTCGATCTCCGCCGGGCTCGACTACCCGGGTGTCGGGCCCGAGCACTCGCATCTGGCCGCGACCGGACGGGCAACCTACGTCAGTGCGGGTGACGCCGAGGTGCTCGACGCCTTCCAGCTTCTGAGCCGCACCGAGGGCATCATCCCCGCCCTCGAGTCCGCGCACGCGCTGGCATGGATCGTGCGCGCCGCGGGCACCGACGAGCTGCCGTCGGGGTCCACCGTGCTGATGACGCTGTCGGGCCGAGGCGACAAAGACGTGGCCCAGGTGCGCGACCTCCTTTGAGCGAGCTGCGCAGCGTCGAGCCTGCCCTGCGAGCGGCGCGCGACGCCGGGCGCAAACTCCTGGTGCCGTACGTCACTGGCGGTCTCGGACCCGACTGGTGCGAAGTGGTCGGAGCCGTCGCGGCCGCGGGCGCCGACGCCATCGAGATTGGGATCCCGTTCTCCGATCCGGTGATGGACGGCCCCACGATCCAAGAAGCGTCGATGCGTGCCCTCGATCGCGGGGCGACCCCCTCGTCGATCGTGGCCGAGCTCAGTGAGGTCGACGCGGGGGTGCCGCTGATCGTCATGACCTATTACAACATCGTTCTACGCGGCGGGCACCGGCGCTTCGCCCGCTCGCTGGTCGAGCACGGTGTGGCGGGGGCGATCGTCCCCGACCTTCCCCTCGACGAGTTCTTCGAGTGGGGTCGGGCCGCGGACGACGCCGGCGTCGAGACGATCTTGTTGGCTGCGCCCACGACGCCCGACGACCGCCTCGCTGACATCTGCGCCCGCTCTGGCGGCTTCGTGTACGGGGTCGGATTGATGGGCGTCACCGGCGAACGGGAATCGCTCGCCACCTCGGCGACCACGATGGCGAAGCGTCTGAAGTTGGTCACCGACCTCCCGGTCCTCATCGGCGTCGGCGTCTCGACGCCCGAGCAGGCCCTGGAGGTGTCGGCCGAGGCCGACGGCGTCGTCGTCGGGTCGGCGCTCGTCCGCCGCCTGCTCGACGGCGGAGGTCCGGAGGCGGCGGCGGCGTTCGTGGGCGAGCTGCGATCCGCACTCGACGGCATGCCAGCCCCGGCGCCGTGAGCTGGCCGTCAGGTGGCGGCTGCGAGCTGTGCGAAGCGGCCCGGATCACCCCGTGGCACCACGAGGACGACATCTGCTGGGTCGCCGACTGCGAGATCTGCGACGTCCCGATGGTCGTCTGGAAGCGTCACGGCCCCGAGCCGCCAGACGACGAGCGCGCCCACATGCTGGCGACGCTCGAGCGGATCGGCACGGAGCGATTCGGCGAGGGCGGCTTCCACGTCGACGCCGTCATGCGCCAGATCCCCGACCACTTCCACGCCCATGCCCGCGATCCCGGCTGGTGGATGCGTCGATTCGGCCGAAAAGGCTAAAGGCGGTCAACCCCCGGGGCGGTACGGGCACGGCTGGGGATCGTGCCTCGTGACCGCCCCAGGGAGCGGGGGCGCAGCGCCAGTTGTCACCAGGCGTGGTGATTCGGCCGCTCGCCAGCGTTCGGTGCCACTCGGTGTGGTCCTACCAGGTTGTACGTCAGAGCGGGAGCGCCGTGTCATCTTTGGTGCGAACTGGCCTGACCCCGTGGTCGACAAACTCCGGAGCGAGCCCGTTGTCTGCACCGCACTACGGTCCCTCCCATGTTGAAGCCCGGCGACAAGGCGCCCGCGTTCCGTCTCTCCGACCAGTCGGGGAACACCGTCAAGCTCTCCGATTTCAAGGGTCGGAAGGTGCTCGTCTACTTCTACCCGAAGGCCGACACACCGGGATGCACGACCCAGGCGTGCGAGCTGCGGGACGCCAGTCCGAAGCTCGGTGACACCGCAGTGCTCGGCATCAGTCCGGACGCGCCGAACAAGCAGGCCAGGTTCGACGAGAAGTACGGGCTCGGGTTCCCGCTGCTCTCCGACGAGGACCATGCCGTCGCCGAGGCGTACGACGTGTGGGGCGAGAAGAAGAACTACGGCCGCACGTATATGGGGATCATCCGCTCGGCCTTCCTCGTCGACGAGAAGGGCAAGCTCGAGGACGTGTGGTACAAGGTCTCGCCGAAGGCGACTGCGGAGAATTTGCTGAAGGCAATTGGCGAGTGACGGTCACCGGCGCCCACGTCATCCTGTACTCGCCCGAGGCCGATGCCCTGCGGTCGGTGCTCAAGGACACCTTCGGCTGGCGCAACGTCGACGCCGGCGGAGGCTGGCTGATCTTCGCCCTGCCACCGGCCGAGGTCGCCGTTCATCCGGGCGACAGCGCGAGTCATGAGCTCACGCTCACGTGCGACGACCTGGCGGCGACGATGGCCGAGCTGAGGGAGAAGGGCGTCGAGTTCAAAGGCAAGCCGCACGAGGAGCGGTGGGGCCTGGTCGCCACGATGGTGCTCCCGGGAGGCGTCGAGACCTTGCTGTACGAGCCCCGCCACCCGATGGCGGTCTGACTTCTCGGTCTGGTGACGATCGACGGCCATATCGGCCGTGAATCGTCACCAGAACGGTGTGTTAGGCGGCGATGCCGTGGTCGGCCAGCGTGCCGACCGTGAGCCCCATCGACGACAGGCGCTCGGCCAGGCCGTCGAGGGCGCCGAGCGCCGACTTCCACGAACCGGGGGCCGAGGCGCAGTCCGAGTCGTGGAGGAGCACCGTGACGCCCGGACCGAGATCCTTGTCGAGCTCGGCGAGGACCGTGTCGGGTGTCGCCTTCTCCGACCAGTCCTTGCCCCATGCCGACCACAGCACGGTGCGCAGACCGAAGCGTTGGGCGGCGAGGAAGCCGGCGTTGGACAGCGTGCCGAACGGCGGTCGGTACCAGCGCGGCATCTGACCGCTCGCCTCGGCGACGGTGTGGATGCCTCGCAGGATGTCGTCACGGACGCGGCCCGGGGGCGTGAACAGCTGGGAGCGGTGGTGGTACCCGTGCGCCGCGACCTCGTGGCCGGCGGCGGCAACCTCGGCGGCGACACTTCGGTGGACCTCGGCGTTCACGCCGAGCATGAAGAACGTCGCCCGCATCCCCAGGCGATCGAGTGCGTCGAGGAAGTGCGGCGTGGTCCCCGGGTCGGGGCCGTCGTCGAAGGTGAGGGCGACGTGGTCGGACGAACCCAGCCCGGCGAGCTGCGGGAGGTACCGCCGGCGAAGGCTGGCGCGCGTGGTCACCAGCGGCACGGCGTGAGCGGCGAGGGCAGCGGCCGCTCCGGCCGCCATCATGGTGCGGGCTCGCATCAGATGTCTGAGAGCGGTGCTGCCGACAACCCGTTGGTGGCCAAGTTCTGCTGCACGTTGTAGAGGTTGTGCAACAACTCGTCGACCGACTCGCCCCGGCCGTCGACCACGACGACCTGGCCGGCGCGCAGCTTGGGAATGGATCGCACCTCGGTGAGCACGACCGACGGCATCACGACCCGTTCGTGAACGAGCCGCGCCGAGGCGAGGTCGAAACCGTCGATGCGGCGCTGGGGGACGAACTCGCGTGGACGCTCGCCCGTGACGGTGTGGATGGCCTTGAGCGAGCGCATCAGGTCGGACCGGGCGCGGCCCCACTGGACAGCGTCGCGATGGCCCCAGCCGCCGTTGGCGAGCGGTACTCCGGATGACTGCAGACGCCGGAGGCCGTCGGGCGCCACTGCCGCAAGGCGTCCGCACACGATCGCCGTGCCGTTGGCCTGGCGGAGAACGTCGGGGAGCGTGGCGCTCTTCAACTCGTCCTCGTTGAGACGGACGGCGAGGTACACGGCGCCCGCCTTCTTCGGATGGGCGATGCCGATGCCGTGGGCCGCGGCCGTGCCGACGCCGGCCGTGAACGCGGCGTAGGTCGCGGCGATGGCCGCAACGCCCGCTGTGACTCGCCGAGCCGTGGCCCTGCGGCCCGCACGCACCGGGACCGTCGCCGGCGCGTGGGCGGCGGCGAGGTCGAGGACCTCCTCGGCGGGATCGTCGGCGAACATGGCGCGGCCCTTGGCGGTCGTCGAACGGCCGGCCAGGCTCGTCGCCCGGTCGAGGACGGGGAACAGCTCGTCGGCGTCGGCTGCGTACGTGGCGACGCCGGCATCGGCCATCTGCTCGGCGTTGTCCTTGCCGTGACCGGCGATGGGCTCGAAGCTGACAACCGGCAGGCCGGCGGCGAACGCCTCCATGCACGTCAGCCCGCCCGCGTTCTGCACGAGCACGTCGGACGCCGCCATCAGTGTGGGCATCTCGTCGGTCCAGCCGAGGACGTGGCCCACGCCACGCGCCTGCAGCTTCTTGCGGAGCTGCTCATTGTTCCCGCAGACGGCGAGGGGCGTGTAGCGGCCGTCGGCGACGAGCGTGTCGAAGGTCGTGGTGATGTCACCGATGCCCCATGCACCGGCGACGACCAGCACCAGGCGCTCGTCGTCGTCGAAGCCGAGCGCTTTGCGGGCGACGCTGCGATCGGGGAGGGCTGAGTGGAAACGGTCGGGGACCATCGGCCCCGGTGCCGTCGCCGCCCGGCCGGAGCGAGCCGCTGCGGCTTCAGCCGACTGCGGATGCACGCACATGTGCAGGTCGACGCCGGGGTGCGTCCACAGCGGATGGACTGCGAAGTCGGTGATGAACGTCGCGACCGGGATCGACAGACGACCCTGCTGGCGCGCTGCGCCGAGCACGAGGGAAGCCATCGGATAGGTCGACACGACGACGTCGGCGTCGCTCTGTCGAACCCACCGCAGCATCTTGCGCCGGGTCAGCAGGTTGATCAGGAGGCCGAGCGGTTGGACGAAGAACGGGATCCGGTACCAGAGGCGGTACGTCGCGTCGTAGGACCACGGCGCGTAGCGGAGCTCCAGCCAGTAGCCGAGGCGCACGAGGAAGCCGATGCGCAGAGGAAACGCATCGAGGAAGTCGACCATCTGGGCGTGGTGACCGCGGTTGTGAATCCGGCGCAGGAGTTCTCGCGCCGCCCCGTCGTGTCCCCCGCCCATACTGGCCGAGACCACGAGGACTCGGCTTTCTTTCACTGCTCAGAAACTACCGTGCGCGGCGCCATGGTTGTGGCTTCTGCGCTCGCTTCCGCCCTGCTCTACGCCCTCGCTGCCGTCACCCAGCAGCGTGCGGCCCGGGCTGCGCCGGCTGAGGACTCGCTCCGCCTTCGCCTGCTGGTCGGACTGCTTCAGCGGCCCCTGTGGCTCGTGGGGCTGGGGTGTGACGTGAGCGCCTTTCTCCTGCAGTTCTACGCCCTCGACCACGGCTCGCTTGTGCTCGTGCAACCACTCCTCGTGAGCGGCTTGCTGTTCGCTCTGCCGCTCGGCGCCTTCACCTCCCACGAGCGGTTGCGGCGGGCGGACTACGTGGGCGCCGCCATGGTCGTCGTCGGGCTGTCGGTGTTCCTGATCACCGCCCAGCCCGACCGGGGGAGCGCGGACGCATCTTCCAAGGTCTGGCTGATGCTCGTCGTGTCGACGATGTTCGCCGTCTCGGTGCTCGTCTTCGCTGCGCAGCACACCGGCGGCTCACGGCGTGCCGGCTTCCTGGCCGCGGCGGCAGGGACGATGTATGGACTGACGGCGGCGCTGACCAAGGCGTGCGGCCACCTCTTCGACGCCGGCCTCAAGCACCTGTTCACCAGTTGGAAGCCCTTCGCACTTGCCGCCGGCGGCGTGTCGGGAACGGTCGTGGACCAGAGCGCGTACCAGTCAGGACCGCTCAACTGGTCGCTGCCGATCCTCACCGTCGTCGACCCGATCGTCAGCATCGCCATCGGCGCCTTCGTTTTCGGCGAGGGCATCGAGATCGACGGCATTGCCCCACTGATCGAAGCCCTGGCCCTCATCGTGATGACGATCGGCGTCTTCAAGCTCTCGAGCTCCCCGCTGGTGGCGCACACAACGCAGGAGGGGCCCGAAGCGAAGCAGTAGCGCCGTACGCTGCACACGAGCCCGGGTGGCGGAATGGCAGACGCGATGGACTCAAAATCCATTGTCCGCAAGGGCGTGTGGGTTCGAATCCCACCCCGGGCACACTGACAGACGAGATTTGGCGTTATGCGACGCGCACCAGCCTGGGGCTCGACAGCAGGTGGGAGACGGCTTCGACCGCCGAGTTGAAGCTGACCTCGCTGAGGATGCCGGGGGCGGCGACCATGTCGCCGACGAGGTAGACGCCGTCGCCACGGGTCACCGCGGGGCGGTCCCGCCAGGTCGTACCCGGCAGGTCGAGGGCGCCGCTCTCGTCGGTGACCGCCATGCGCCGGCGCCACGTCTCGCGCTGGCGCCAGCCGTCGTAGCCGACGTCGAGCAGCTCCTCGAGGCGGGCGACGCCGTCGTCGAGCGACTCGCCGAAACGGAGGCCGGCCTGGGCCTGCACGAGGTGGTGGCCCTTTGGCGCAAGCGACGGATCAGGCACCGTGTACGCCTCGGCCCAGCCCGGTGCGTCCAGGTCGGAGATCACGAACGGATCGCGGCGACGGCGGGCGATGCCGACGTCGAGCAGCGCGGTGCGCGTCCCGGTCCATGCGATCGACCGGTCACCGACGAGCTCCCGTGCCCGGCTCAAGGGAAGGGCAAGGATCACCGGCGCGGGCGGCACGATGTCGACCTTCGTACCCGTCGAGATCTGCACGCCGAGATCGCGCGCCCGCTGCGCCAGGCGGGCGACGAGCGTGGCCCAACCGCCAGGGATGTAGCGAGCCGGCGGCGGGAACTGCAGCACCCGCTGTAGGCGCTCGTTGACGAAGGCGGCCGAGAGGCGGCCGGGGTCGTGGTCGAAGGTGACGACGCCGAAGAAGTTGGCGATGCGGTCAGCGACGTCCGGATCGTCGAGCTGCGAAGCGGCCCAGTCGATGAACGAGACGTCAACGGGCGCGGCCATGCGGCGCAGTCGGAGCAGGCCACGCAACACAGCGGTCGGCGGCATGCGCCGCGTCCGGCCGTCGACCCGCATCACGACGCGCGACGTCAACGGGGCCCGCCCGGCGGGACGCGCCAGGCCGCGCTGGTCGAGCCAGGCCCACAGCGGGCCGTCGTCGTACAACACGTGGGGTCCCCAATTGGCGCAGTAGGCG
>JAFASB010000344.1 GCA_019244985.1 Acidimicrobiia bacterium
CTGGTCACGCCCGCGTCGTCCTCGAGCCCGCTGACCGGGTGGATCGGCGACCGACCGGGGCGCGTCCACCACATCGCCTTCTCGGGCGTGTCCGGTGCTGACGTGTCGGGCGCCGTGGCGCTGGCCGACGGGAGCCACGAGGTTCCTCCGGATGCGGCGACCGGTACCCGCCTACTGCTGTACCCGTAGGACGGCAGGGCCAGCCCTCATCCGTCTGTGCTGTCCGCGCTGGATGCCGTCGTGGTCCGCCCTTCGGCGGGCTTGGCCAGGGGGATGCCCTCGGCCACCAGTCGGGTGACGATGCGGGTGCGCAGCGCACGTGCAAAGGCGTCCTGGCGCTGCGGCACGGTGCGGCCGACGACCCGAATGGTGAGCCCGTCGGCGCTCATGTCGTTGACGCCGAGCACCTCCGGGCGCTCGACGATGTCAGCCGACCATGCGGGATCGTTCGCGACCGCGTCGCACTCTTCGCCCATCACCTCGAGTGCCCGCCCGAAGTCGGCGTCGAGACGGAGAAGGACGTCGACCATCGCCCGCTGCCACCCCATGGTGGCGTTGGACACCTTGCGTATCTCCCCGTTGGGGACGAACCACACCGAGCCGTCGTCGGCGCGCAGGCGCGTCACCCGCAGGCTGACATCCTCGATCGTTCCCTTGGTGCCGACGACGTTGACGGTGTCGCCGACGCCGTACTGGTCCTCGACGAGGATGAAGAAGCCCGAGAGGAAGTCGCGCACGAGGGCCTGCGCGCCGAAGCCGAGGGCCACGCCGACGATGCTCGCGCCCGCGATCAACGGTCCGAGGCTGATGCCGAGCATGCCGAGGATCGTCAGCCCCGCCGTGGTCCAGACGATGATGCGCACGACGCTGCCGGTGACGGCGGCGAGCGTCCGCGCCCGCTGGTCGGCCCGGGCCGAGGCCCGACGCACCGGTGTGATCCCCGCCATCGCTTCGACGGCGCGGCGGGCGAGGCGGCCGAGTACCCGCGAGAGCACGGCGGCCACGATGATGACCAGGAGGAGCTTGAGCGGTTTGTCGAGGAGGAACTGGACGGTGCGCGCCCAGAAGCCGGCCAGGCCGAGCTTGTCGACGAGGTGGCATCCGTAGTCGTTGTTCCCGCAGGCCGTCGCCGCCAGGACCATGGTCGTTAGCCTCGCGCTCAGATGGCTGACCGGCGGCGATCCTGGTGGGGTTGGGGTTGGGAGGACGAGGCCCTGTCGGCCGAGCAGGTCTCGGCCCTGGGCGCCGCCGTCGCTGCTCGACTCGGTTCGTCGGACGTGTCGGCGAAGCCGGCGCCGTCGTTGTCGTCGTTGGACCTGCCGCCGTCCCGATTGACGCCGCCACCGGCATTGGCCGAGATCTGTGCGGTCGACGTCGAGGCGCGGGCGTCGCACACGTACGGGAAGTCCTACCGGGACGTCGCGCGGGCGTTCTCCGGCAACGTGCAGCACCCGCCCGACGTCGTCGCCCGACCGCGCGACGAGGTCGACGTCATCCACCTCCTCGACTGGTGCTCCGACGCGAATGCCGCCGCCGTCCCGTACGGCGCCGGGTCGTCGGTCGTCGGTGGCGTGGAGTGCGACGTGGGGTCGTCGTTCGCAGGAGCGGTGTCGATCGACCTCTCGGGACTGGACCGCGTCCTCGAAGTCGACCCCGTCTCACGGGCGGCGCGCATCCAGGCCGGCGCCCGCGGCCCGGTGCTCGAGGACCAGCTGCGTCCTCACGGGTACACGCTGCGCCACTTCCCGCAGTCGTTCGAGTTCTCGACGCTCGGCGGGTGGATCGCCACACGGTCCGGCGGTCACTACGCCAGCCTCTACACCCACATCGACGACTTCGTGGAGTCACTACGCGTCGTGACGCCGGGCGGCATCGTCGAATCGCGGCGCCTACCCGGTTCGGGCGCGGGGCCATCGCCGGACCGCATGTTCATCGGTTCGGAGGGCATCCTCGGCGTGATCACCGAGGCGTGGATGCGCGTCCAGGACCGGGTTCGCTTCAAGTCTTCGGCCGGCGTGCACTTCGGTTCCTTCCTTGATGGTGCGCGGGCGGTGCGCGCCGTTTCCCAGGCCGGGCTCTTCCCTACCAACTGCCGGCTGCTCGATCCCGGCGAGGCGATGTTGTCGGCCGGGGTGTCGGATGGTTCGGCGTTGTTGGTCCTCGGTTTCGAGTCCGCCGACCACCCCGTCGACCCCTGGATGGCACGGGCGGTGGAGCTGTGCAGTGACTTCGGCGGCACCGCGCCCGACGGCATCCGCAGCTCCTCGTCGGCATCGAACGAAGGTGCCGTCGGCGCGTGGAAGAACGCGTTCGTGCGGGCGCCGTATGGGCGGGACGCGCTGGTGTCGCTCGGCGTCATCGTCGACACGTTCGAGACGGCGGTGACGTGGGACCGCTTCGAGGACCTGCACACGGGCGTGACCACGGCAGTCGAGAAGGCGCTGGCGTCCGTATGCGGGGGCGGCTGGCTGACGTGCCGGTTCACCCACGTGTACCCGGATGGGCCGGCGCCCTACTTCTCGTTCCTGGCACCGGGCCGGGAAGGGTCGCAGCTGTCGCAGTGGGCGGAGTTGAAGGAGGCGGCCGCGGATGCGCTGCTGGCCTTCGGCGGCACGATCACCCATCACCACGCCGTCGGCCGCGACCACCGCCCCTGGTACGACCGACAGCGACCGGAGGGGTTTGCCCGGGCGTTGGCGGCCGCCAAGTCGGCGCTCGACCCGGCCGGGATTCTCAACCCCGGCGTGCTCATAGATCCGCGGTCAGCTCCCTGACGATCTCCACCGCCGGCTGCCTCTTGGTGACGGCGCCGACCGACTGACCGGCGTAGAGGGCCATCGCTTTCACCGTGCCAGTGGTCGTGCGGCCCGGACACGGCACGGCGAACGGAGGCAGCGGCATGCGGACCTCCCCCATCACCAGCTCGCCGACGGCGTCGCCCTCGGCGAACTGCCCAGCAGCGTCGACGCACGACTTGAGGACGCGGTGGGGCGCGTCGGGCCACATCACGCCGAAGGCGGTGGTGAGGACGGTGTCGTCCGGGCCGGCGTCGACGAGCGCCTGTGCGTACTCGGGGTGGGTGTCGGCTTCCTCGGCGGCGACGAAGCGCGTGCCGATCCGTGCCGCGTCGGCGCCGGCGGCGAGCACGGCCTTGACCGCCTTCGCCGTGCCGATCCCGCCGGCAGCCACGACGGGGATCTGGTCGCCGACTGCGTCGAGGACGCCGTCGAGGAGCGGCAGCAGGCCGATCGTGCCGCGCACGTGCCCGCCCGCCTCGACGCCCTGGGCGACGATGAGGTCGCAGGCCGCTTGTTCAGCCCGGCGCGCTTCGTCGGCGTCACCCACCTGCCATGCGGCTTTGGCGTTGCCGTTCTTGTGGACTCGTTCGACGAGCGCCGGGTCCGGATCGCCGTAGAAGAACTCGACGAGGGTCGCCGCCCCTGCGGCCGCCTCGACGGCGTCGGTGTCGACGAACGGCATCAGGAAGTTCACGCCGACGGGGCTGGGAAGGTCGACGAGCGTCTGCGCGAGCTGCGCTGCGGGCACCATCGCCGCGCCGATCATTCCGAGTGCGCCCGCCTCGCTGACTGCTCGAGCAAGGTCGGCAGTGGCGACACCGCCCATTCCCGCCTGTTGGAGAGGAAGGGCGCAGCCGATGAGCTCGGTGAACCTCGTCGTCAACATGGGGGTCCTCCTAGTTTGATCCCGTCATGATCGTCGGAGGGAACGAACGGGTCGAGTTCGAGGAGGGCGAGGACGCCTTTCTCGAGGGCGACCGTCCGTACGTGCCCGGGACAGCCCGAGCCGCCCTGTCGCACCGAAACTTTCGCTTCGTATGGAGCGGGCTGTTCGCGTCCAGCATCGGCACGTGGATGCAGAACTTCACGCTCGCCGCCTTCGGATGGAAGCTCACGCACTCGACGGGTTACGTCGGCCTGCTGGGCTTCGCTCAGCTCGGCCCGATCCTGCTGCTGTCGACCTTCGGCGGTTGGCTGGCCGACGCCTTCGATCGCCGGCGCCTGATCATCGTCATGCAGCTCGAGCAACTGGTGGGGTCTCTCGTCCTCGCGTGGCTCGCCCACGCCCACCACCCCTCCACCGTCGGCATCTTCTTCTGCGTGCTGGCCATCGGCGTGGGGAACGCGTTGAACGCTCCGGCGATGATTGCGGTGATCCCCAATTTGGTTCCGCGTGAGGATCTGCAGGGCGCCATCTCTCTGCAGTCGATGCAGATGAACGCGTCTCGGGTCGTCGGGCCCGCGCTCGCCGGCGTGATCTACCCGGGGCTGGGTGCTGCCGCGGTGTTCGTCGTCAACGCGGCGACG
>JAFASB010000408.1 GCA_019244985.1 Acidimicrobiia bacterium
GTGACCGTGCCGATGTTGAACCCAGACACGCCGTTGGCCGACGTGATGTTCACGCGGAAGGTCTCAGTCTTGTGGTTGCCACCACAACCCGCGAGGGCGATCGCACCGACGACCGCCGCAGCCGACATCGCAAAGACACGTTGCTTCACGGCCGAGGAAGCTAGCGGGGTAGCGCCCTCCGGATCAGGTCCTCGTAGACGCCCGGGTCGAAGGCGTCGACGACGGGGAAGCCCTCGCCCTCTTCGCCTTCCCAGTGCTTCTGGATGCCGGGGTTTGCGACATCGGTGCCGTCGGGGGCGTACACATGAGGGCTGCCCTTGACGCCGATGCGCTCGGCCGCGTCCCGCTGCTCCATCACCATCGCCCGGGCCCGTCCCGCAGCGAGGGCATCCGACAGCGCCCCGGCATCGACGCCGTTGCACTGCTTGGCGGCGTCGAGGATCACCGAGATCAGGGAGACCGTGCGGCTCTCGGCGAAGAAGGCGTAGCGCAGGGCGCGCCCCAGCTCCTCGCTGGCCCGGAGGCCCTGCTCCTTCGCCGCCTGGACGGCCTCCAGCGCCGGCAGAGTCGTCACCGGGTACTCGAACTCGGGGCGCTGCCACGTCTGCCAACCCGCGGACGGATCCAAGGCACCGACCACGGGGACCTCGGCGTCGAGGGTGCGCTTGGGTGTCGGGCGCTCGTTGAACAGCTCCAACGGGAAGCTTCTGAGGTCGAGCACGACCTCGTCGTCGAGACCCATACGGCGACGAGCCTGGCGCAGCCCGTGGACACACAGATGCGACCAAGGGCAGGCGATGTCGCCGAAGACCACCAATGTTCCGGGCGCCACGTCGAGCATGGCGCCTATCTACCCCTTGCGGCGCTCCATCCAGTCGGGCCGCTGCTGCTTCTTGGCCCGACGTCTGGCGAGGAACCCCTTGGGCTCCTCGGCCGGCGGTTCCTCGAGGTGGGCACTGGCCGCGGCCTGGGCCTCTTCACGAGTATCGAAAAGAGGACTGCGGAAACCGCATGAACAGGCAGCGCCCCACCCCCGCCGGTTCGTGTCAGTGACCAGATAGGGCGCTTCCATGTTGTGCTCGACCTTGTCAGCCACGGCATTACTTAACCACCCCCGCCGGTAGCGTGCGGTCATGCCCGCTCGGCGTCCCCCCGAGCGTCCGACGCACCTCGCACCGGCCATCGAGGTCGGCCGCGCTCGCGTCCTGGTGGGCACCTGCTCGTGGACCGACCGCACATTGGTCAACGAGGCCGACTGGTACCCACGCCGGTCGATGACAGCGGCCGAACGGCTCGCGTACTACGCCGCGCAATTCCCTGTCGTCGAGGCCGACAGCACCTACTACTTCCCGCCGACGCCGGAGATGTCGGAGTCCTGGGTGGAGCGGACGCCCGACGGCTTCACCATGAACGTGAAGGCGTACTCGCTGCTCACGGGCCATCCGACACTCCCCCAGTCGCTGTGGGCCGACCTGCAAAGCGAGGTCGCGAGCGAGCACCGCGACAAGCGCTCGCTGTACGCCAACCATCTGCCGCCCGACGCCGTCGAGGAGGCGTGGGACCGCTTCCGCCACGCCCTCATGCCGCTGCACTCGGCCGGCAAGCTCGGAGCCGTCCTGTTGCAGTACCCGCGCTGGTTCACTCCGAAGGAGGCCAACCGCGAGGAGCTGATCGCGGCCCGGCGACGGCTGCCGGACTACGACATCTGCGTCGAATTCCGCAACGGGCGCTGGCTGGCCGGCGACGAGGCCGACCACACCTTCGAGTTCCTCGAGCACGAGAAGCTGGCGTACGTCTGTGTCGACGAACCCCAGGGCTTCGACTCCTCGCTGCCGCCGGTCGTCGCCGTGACGTCGGACCTCGCCGTCGTCCGGTTCCACGGTCGCAACGCGGAGACGTGGAACGCCGACGTACCGAGCGCGTCCTTCCGATTCCGCTACCGCTACGAGCCCGAGGAGCTCGAGGAGTGGGTCCCGCGGATCGAGGAGGTGGCGGCGTCGGCCAAAGAGGTGCACGTGCTGATGAACAACTGCTACCGGGACTACGCGGTCGACAACGGTGCGGAGATCGCCCGCCTCCTGCGCGGCGAGCCGGCGCGGCCCGAGCAGTCCGGGTCCGAGCCCGCACCGGAACCCGGCCAACAACAGCTCGACATCGGGTAGCAAGGACCCGTGCCCGCCTTCCCGTCAGCCGACGGCTTCGACGTCGCCGCTTGGGACCTCGGCGGCGACGGTCCAGCGGTGCTCATGGCCCACGCCACGGGTTTCCACGGCCAGGTGTGGCGCCCGATGGCGGCAGCGATGCCGGACTTCCACTGCTACTCGTTCGACGAACGGGGCCACGGCGACTCCGCCCGCCCGCCGGGCCACCCCTACGACTGGACGGGGTTCGCCGACGACACGTTGGCGGCCGTCGACGGCTTCGGACTCCAGCGGCCCTTCGGGGTCGGCCACTCGGCGGGTGCGGCTGCGCTCCTGATGGCCGAGCAGTTCCGGCCCGGGAC
>JAFASB010000490.1 GCA_019244985.1 Acidimicrobiia bacterium
GCCGTTGCCAGCGGCGGTAGTCGACGCGCACCGCGACCAACAGGGCGACGGCGCCGATGAACACCCACATGGCCTGGCGCTGGAACACGACCCACGAGCTGCCGAAGTCGCGCAGGGCCTGCACCGACGACGCCGACAGGACCATGACCAGACCGACGACGACGAGAGCACAGACGTCCATGGCCAACAGCACGAACAGCGGCGTCGACCGCGTTCGCGAGCGGGTGCTCGGCTTCCGTGCGTGCGACGCCGGGCGCCGGCGGGTGCGGACGCGCTCAGCTACGGCCGACACGGGCATCCTCTCCCAACAGCGCACCGACGGCGCGGGCGAAGTCGTCGCCCCGCTCCGCGTAGGAGTCGTACCAGTCGAACGACGCGCAACCCGGCGAAAGCAACACGGCGTCACCCGGCTCCGCGTACCGCGCCGCGGCGCGTACGGCCTCGTCCATCGACGTGGCGACGCTCACCGGGCGAACGCCCGCGAAGGCCTGCTCGACCTCGGGGGCGGCGTCGCCGATGGCGACCACGGCGCGCACCCGGTCAGCGGCCTCGGCGAGCGTCGACAGGTCGAGGCCCTTGTTGCGCCCGCCGGCTATCAGCACGACGGAACCGAACCCGCGCAGGGCCGCGAGCGCGGCATGGGGGTTCGTCGCCTTGCTGTCGTCGTACCACTGCACCCCACCAGCGTCGCCTACCAGAGCCACGCGGTGGGGGAATCCCCTCCACTCACGCAGCGCGGCGCGCACGCCGTCGAGGCTGGCGCCCGCCGCCAGCGCCGTCGCCGAGGCTGCCAGCGCGTTCGCGACGTCGTGGGGCAACGATCGGTGCAGCGATGCGACGTCGAGGATCTCGGTGCCGTCAGGAGCGAGCAGCACGTCGCCGTCGACGCGGTAGTCAGCGCGGCCGAGACCGAAGCTCACGGCGCGGCTCGGCGCCGTCGCCGCCCATCGCTGCACGGTGTCGTCATCGGCGTTGACAACTGCGGTGTCGTCACCCGTCTGGTTGGCCCAGATGCGCGCCTTCGCCCGGGCGTAGTCCTCGACGTCGGTATGCCAGTCGAGGTGGTCGGGAGCGAGGTTGAGCCACGCCGCCACCGACGGGCGGAACTGCTCGGTCAGCTCCAGTTGGAACGACGACACCTCGACGACGAGCATCTCCGCCGGTCCGTCGGCCGCCTCGGCGAGCGGCACACCGATGTTGCCGGCAGCCACCGCCGTGATCCCCGACGCGGCGAGCATCTCGGTCACCAACCCGGTGACCGTCGTCTTGCCGTTGGTGCCCGTGATGGCGACCAGCGGCCGGTCGGCCCAGCGCGACGCCAGCTCGACGTCGCCCACCAGGGAAACGCTGCGGTCGCGCGCCACCGCGAACACCGGGTGGCGGGGCGGCACGCCAGGGCTCGGCACCACCAGATCGGCGCCGTGGACGAGCGCGGTGAGCACCGACGCGTCGGGCTTGGTGACGACCTCGACACCGAGCTGCTCGAGCTCGGCGCGGCGGGCTCGCACAGCGTCGTCCGGACGGTCGTCCACGGCAACCACGTCGTACCCGCGTTGACGAAGGGCGCGCGCAACGGCCGCCCCGCTGATGCCAAGACCGACGACGAGGGCGCTATCCGCCACCGGTGAGCTTCCTGCCGACAGGCGACGCGAGGAAGTCGGCGTAGAACGCGCCCATGGCCAGAGCCGTCGAAAGGCCGGCGAGGATCCAGAAGCGGACGATGACGGTGGTCTCCGGCCACCCCATCAGCTCGAAGTGGTGGTGGATCGGCG
The DNA here is from genome assembly GCA_019244985.1 of Acidimicrobiia bacterium. Classification (GTDB taxonomy): domain Bacteria; phylum Actinomycetota; class Acidimicrobiia; order Acidimicrobiales; family AC-14; genus CADDZP01. Next base: position 1,773 of record JAFASB010000490.1, read on the forward strand.
CCATCCGGAAGACCCGGCGGTGGAAGAGCCGGAAGGCGAGGACCTGCACGACGACGGACATCGTCTCGATAACGAATACGCCGCCGACGATCGGCAGGAGGAGCTGGGTGTTGGTCGTGAGCGCGAGCGCGGCGAGGCCCGCCCCGATTGCCTGTGATCCGACGTCACCCATGAAGATGCGCGCCGGCGCCGCGTTCCACCAGAGGAATCCGGCAGCTGCCGCGGCCATGGCCGCGGCGACGACCGCCAGGTCGAGCGCCGGGCCCACGTGGTAGAGCCCGATGTGGCGGAACTCCCAGAAGCCGATGAACACGAAGGCGGCGAAGGCGAAGACCGACGAGCCCGCAGCCAGGCCATCGAGGCCGTCGGTGAGGTTGACGGCGTTGGCGGCGCCGACCACCACGACAACAGCCCAGACGATGTAGACGACGTTCGGCATCGATACGAGCGTCGGCCGGGCGAACGAGAGATGGGTGTTGACCTTCGCCCAGTAGACGGCGAGGAGGGCGAAGGCGATCGCCACGACCAGCTGCAGCACGAACTTGGCCCGGGCGTTCAGCCCGAGGCTGCGCTGCCGCGACACCTTGATCCAGTCGTCGAGAAGTCCGACCCCGCCGATGCCGACGATCGCGAACAACACGAGGGTGGCGGCCGACGTGAACACGGCGCCGCTGCCCACGTGACCGACGACGTAACCGGCGACCGCCGCGCCGACGAGGGCGATGCCGCCCATCGTCGGCGTGCCGGCCTTGATGAAGTGGCCCTGCGGCCCGTCCTCACGGATTTGCTGGCCGATCCCGCGCGTCTGGAAGTACCGGATGACGATCGGCGTGAAGCCAAGGGCCAACAGCAGGGCGACAGCGCTCGCCATGAGGAGGGCTACCACTCTCCGCCCCCCGCCAGGCGGGCGGCCAACCGCTCCAGCCCCGCAGCCCTGCTCGCCTTGACGAGCACGGCGTCTCCGTCACCGAGGCCCTCGAGCACGGCAAGCGCTTCGTCGATCGAGCCCACGTTCTCGGTGGCGCCGTACTCGGGCGCGTCCACGGCGATCAGGCGGATGCGAAGCTCGTCGGCGCGGGCCGCGACGTCACGGTGTCCCTCGTCGGACATGGCGCCGAGCTCGAGCATGGGTCCCACCACCGCGATCCTGCGCTTGGCCGGCGCGGCGCGCAACGCTTCCAA
>JAFASB010000416.1 GCA_019244985.1 Acidimicrobiia bacterium
CACGGCACCCGGGAGAAGCTGCACCTCGGCTACGACGAGGTCGCCAGCTGGAACCCCCGCGTGATCTATGCCGACCTCACCGGCTTCGGCGATGCCGGGCCCGACGCCACGCTGCCCGGGTTCGACGTGACCGCCTACTGGTCCCGCAGCGGGCTGCTGGCCCAGACCCGCGACGCCGGGGCGCCGCCGACGGTTCCGGTCTATGGCAGCGGCGATCAAATGACGGCCATCGGCCTCTACGCCGCGATCGTGACCGCCCTCTACCGCCGGGAACGGACCGGAGCCGGCGCCAACGTCGGTACATCACTGCTGGCCGAGGGCGTCTGGTCGGCGGCAACGCCGGTGGCCGGGGCGCTGGCCGGTGGCAAGCCCTACGGCCTGCACGACCGGACGGCACCGTCGAACCCGCTGGCCAACCCCTACCTGACCGGCGATGGCCGGTGGTTCATGCTCGTCGCCCAACCGCGGCACTGGCCGGTACTGGCCAAAGCGATCGGGCACCCCGAGCTGCTCACCGATCCCCGCTTCGCCGACCTGGCCGCCTTCGCCAAGAACACCGGGTTCCTGACGGAGGTGCTCGACACCGCCTTCCGGTCGCAACCGTTCGAGCACTGGAAGGACATCTTCGACCGGGAGGGGATCACCTACAGCCTCATCCAGTCACCGGAGGAGGCCGCCGACGATCCCCAGCTGCGGGCCGCCGGCATCGTCGTGCCCCTGGAGGGGGTCAGCGACCTGGAATACACCATCAACAGCCCGATGACCCTTCGAGGGGTTTCGAAGGTGCCGGCGCGGCGGGCACCAGAGCTGGGCGAGCACACCGACGAGGTGCTAGCCGAGCTCGGCTTCAGCAGCGACGAAATCGAACAGCTCCGGGCCGAGGGAGCAGTCCCCGGCGCCGCGGAACTGGAGGCAGTCCGATGACGACAACCGCAGCGACCGACGTCGTGCTCCACGAGCGCCGCGATGAGGTGCTCATCATCACGCTCAACCGCCCAGCCCAGAAGAACGCCGTCAACCTCGAGGTCGCCAAGCAGGTGGCGGCAGCGGTGGACCTGCTCGAGGCCGACGCGGACCTGTCGGTGGGCGTGCTGACCGGCGCCGGCGGGGTGTTCAGTGCGGGCATGGACCTGAAGGCCTTCGCGCAGGGCCAGCTCCCACGGCTGCCCGGTCGGGGCTTCGGCGGGCTGACCCGCGCCACGGTAAGTAAGCCGTTGATCGCTGCCGTCGAGGGCTGGGCGCTCGGCGGCGGCTTCGAGATGGTGCTGGCCTGCGACCTGATCGTCGCGGCCGAGAATGCCCGGTTCGGGTTTCCCGAGGTCACCCGGGGGATCGTCCCGGCGGAGGGCGGCCTGGTCCGGTTGCCCCGCCGGCTTCCGTACCACGTGGCCGCCCAGCTCCTGCTCACCGGCGAGCCGCTGTCCGCGCCCGATGCCGGACGGTACGGGCTGGTCAACCTGGTCACCGCACCAAGTGGCGCGCTGGACGGGGCGCTCGCGCTGGCAGGGCGCGTCGCGAAGAACGCGCCGCTGGCCCTGGCGGCCGTCAAGCAGGTGATGCGCGTCACCCAGGGTCTGAACGACAACGACGCCTTCCAACGCCAGGACGAGCTCACGGAGGGGCTGGCCAAGACCGAGGACGCCCATGAAGGCGCGGTGGCGTTCGTCCAGAAACGCGCACCCGTCTGGCACGGCCGCTGATTTCAGGAGGGGACAGGAACCATGTCTACGCAGAGCACCGTCCGACGCGTCGCCGGCACTGGCACGATCGGTGCCAGCTGGGCGACGTACTACCTCGCCCGAGGCTTCGACGTCACGGCCACCGACCCCGGCCCGGGCGCCGAGTCTGCCCTGCGCACCTTCGTCGACGGGGCCTGGGACGCCGCCGCCACGCTCGGGCTCTCACCCGGAGCCTCGCCTGATCGCCTGACGTTCACCGCCGACATGCACCAGGCCGTCGCCGACGCTGATTTCGTGCAGGAGAACGCGCCGGAGCGGCCCGACCTCAAGGTCAAGTTGTTCGCCGACATCGACGACGCGGCACCGTCCGGCGCCATCCTCGCTTCGAGCTCGTCGGGCATCACGATGAGCGAAATCCAGGCTGGCTGCCGCAATCCAGGTCGGACGGTCATCGGGCATCCGTTCAACCCGCCCCACGTGATCCCGTTGGTCGAGGTCGTCGGGGGCACGAGGACCGCCCCGGAGACCATCGCCGCTGCCATGTCCTTCTACGCCTCGATCGGGAAAAAGCCGATCCATCTCAAGAAGGAGCTTCCCGGGCACGTCGCCAACCGCATCCAGTCGGCGCTGTATCGGGAGGTCGTGTACCTGATCGAGCAGGGAGTCCTCGACGTCGCCGACTCCGATGACGCGGTGTCCTGGGGCCCGGGGCTGCGGTGGGGGGTCATGGGCCCCAACCTGCTGTGGCATCTCGGCGGCGGTGAGGGCGGCATCCAGCATTTCATGGACACCCTCATGCCGCGGATGGCCGCCGCGTGGCCAGCGCTCGGAGTTCCCGAGCTCACCCCCGAGCTCAAGGACAAGATCATCACTGGCGTCCTGAAAGAGGCGGACGGCCAGCCGATCGACGCTCTGGCCGCCCAGCGCGACGCCATGCTCTTCGGCCTGTTGGCCGTGCGGGCTAAGGAGGGACGGTGATGTCGCGGCAGGGACGGTTGTTCGTCATCGAGGTCAGCGGTGGCGGTCGGCTGTTCTCGGTCAACCCCGACGGCTCGGACAAGCAGATCCTCGTCACCGGGGCCCGCACGCCCGACGGGGTCGCCGTTGATGTCGAGGCCGGGCACGTCTACTGGACGAACATGGGGATCCCGCCGGTCAACGACGGCTCGATCGAACGGGTCGACCTCGACGGAAGCAACCGGCTGACGATCGTTCCCCCGGGCGGCACCCACACGCCCAAGCAGCTGCACTTTGATGCCGCTAGCCGCAAGCTGTACTGGGGAGACCGCGAGGGGATGCGGGTCCTGCGTTGCGACCTCGACGGCTCGAACGTCGAGACGCTGGTGCAGACCGGGTACGGAGACGACGACCGCCGCGACGAGACACGGTGGTGCGTCGGGGTCGCCGTCGACCCGGTCGGCCGGCACCTGTACTGGA
>JAFASB010000543.1 GCA_019244985.1 Acidimicrobiia bacterium
GATCACGGGCTCGGTGACGCCCACGGCCTCGAGGAATTCATCGACCCACGCCGCATACCCCGCCAGGTTGAGGCTCTCCTTGGGCAGGTTCGCGGTGCCGCCGAACCCAGGCTGCGCCGGGGCGTACACCCGGCAGCCGAGGTGGACGAGGCGCTTCAGCGGACGCTTGTACGCGTGGTGCGCGAGGCCCCACCCGTGCAGGAACAGCAGGGGAATGCCCTCACCGGCAACGCCGTAGACGGCCGGCCGATCTCGGACTGTGGTGCTCTGCCACGCCAGATGGTCGGCCGGGACTGGCACCCGATCGCTAGCCATCGCGAGCGTCAGTTTACCCAGCGCGAGCTAATCCACGCCCGTTCGCCGCGCTCCGTGGCGGTTCAGGCGCCGGCCATGAGCTGGCGGCGCTCAACCTCGTTCATACCGCCCCAGATCCCGTGGGGCTCACGGATCTCGATCGCGTAGTCGAGGCAGGGCTGGCGCACCGGACAGGTAGCGCAGATGCCCTTGGCCCGCTGCTCGCGCTCCTCCTTCTGGTCCTTCCGCTCCACGTAGGCAGGCGGGAAGAACACGGCAGCCTGGGGGCCGCGACAGGCGGCTTTGACCTGCCATGCATCAGCAGCGCGCTGGCTGGACACGGAACCCCTTTCCCCTCGCCGCCGGGACGATACATCCGCCCGCACCGCCCGACAAGGGGCGTTTTGGCTGGTCAGGCTCCCGCGCCACCCGTTGCGTGATCGTCGGCCCCCGCCGGTTCGACTTCAAGGACCAGGCCCTCGACCCCGGCCACCCGAATCGCCTCGCCTGCGGCAATCGGGGTCGCCCGATTTGTCCGAGCCCGCCACAGGGCGTCGCGGACCCGGACCATGCCCTCGGGGTTCAGGGCGGCGGTGGCCGTCCCCACTTCCCCGACGATCGATTCCCGGCCGATCGTGGGCGTCGAGAACCGGGCGCGCACCACCGACGGCATGGCGGCCAGCATGAACAGGGCGGCGCCGAGAAGCACGAGCACAGCCGTGACGAGCGGGAGGCCGACGCCGTCGTAGATCAGCCAGGTGCCCGCGACGAGCGCCACGGCGCCGATACCCGTCCACACCCGGGGCGCCCCCGTCTGCACGTCGATCGAGAAGCCGGCGACGCCTAGGGCGAGCAGTCCGATCCCGAGCGGGCGGGTCGGCAGGACCGCCAACCCGAAGGCGGCCAGCACGACGAACAGGGCGCCGGCCGCGCCCGACATGCCGATGCCCACGGTGAAGAACTCGAACACGATCAGCAGCATCCCGGCCATCAGGAGCAGATAGGCCACCGACGGGCTGGCAACGGTGTGCAGCAGGCGCGGCACCAGCGCGAGCTTGGCGAAGCTCACGTCGACGGACGGCTCCCGGCGGGGCTTGCCGGCGCGCTGCACGACGCGTGCCGTTTGCAGCGTGTGGCCGTTCACCGTGCGGCCGTCGAGGTCGACGATGAAGTCGCCGATCGTGGGGGAAACGAGGTCGGCCGCCTTCGCCGCCTGGGCCTGGCCCGCCGACAACGACCGCGGCGTCCGCAGCCCGGGACGCATGCGGCAGTCGGTGCACCGGCCCATGCGCGAACCCTGGGCGATCCCCACCAGCGGCACCACGTCAGCGATACGGGCGGCGCCGCCATAGGCGTGGCTCCCGCTCGCCCCCACCCACACGGCAACGGGGATCGACGCACGCGAGAGGTGGGTCGTCAGCGCCTGCATCTGCCCGCTCGACAGCAGGTCACCAGGGCTGTCGAGCTGGATGACGAGCACCTCGCTGCGAGCGCGCTCGGCCGTCCGCAACGAGTCACGGACGTAGTCGGCGACGATCGGGTCGATTCGCCCGCTGACCTCGATGACGTCGACGGTCGGCTTCGCCGACTGGGCGCGGGCGGGCGTCGACAGGCCACTGCCAACGGCGAGGACCACGCCGGTCAAAAGGGTTGCTATCGCTAGGCTTCTTCGGGCGGGCCGAGCCCTCATTTGACGGCCTCCGCAACGGAAAGGAACAGGTGGACCCTGCGCGCTTCTGCTCGCAGAGCCGGCTGGTCATCGTGGCCGGGAAGGGTGGCGTCGGCAAAACGACGGTGAGCGCCGCCCTCGCCATGATGGCCGCCCAGGCGGGGTTGGACACCCTGATCGTCGAGGTCGAGGGCAAGACCGGCCTGGGGACCGCCTTCGGTCAGGGCGAGCTCAGCTACGACGAAGTCCAGCTTGCGGACCGGGTCCGGGCGCGTACGATCACGCCCGACCAGGCCCTCTTGGAGTACCTCGACGAGCACGGCATGCGGCGCCTTTCGAAGCGCCTCACCAACAGCGGCGTGCTCGACGTGGTCGCCACCGCCGCCCCGGGGATCAAGGACATCCTGGTACTGGGCAAGGTCAAGCAGCTGGAGCGGGCGGGCGACGCCGACCTCATCGTGCTGGACGCCCCGGCAGCCGGGCACGCAGTCACGTTCCTGACCAGCGCGCGCGGCCTCCTCGACGCCGTGCGCGTCGGTCCCGTGCGGGCCCAGGCCGAGGACGTCCAGGAGCTGCTGACCGACGCGGCCCGCACCCAGGTACTGCTGGTGACGCTGCCCGAGGAGACGCCGGTCAACGAGGCGGCGGAGACGGCAGCCCGCCTGCGCGAGCGCGTCGGCGTGCACCTCGGGCCGATCGTCGTCAACGGGCTGTACCCGCCGGTGTCGGGCCTCGAGGCCGCGGCCGATCTCGTCGGGCGAGCGGGCGTCCCGGCCGACGACGCTCAACCCCTCCTCGACGCCGCCGCCTTCCGACGCTCCCGTCACGACCTGCAACAGGAGCAGCTGGCGCGCCTGGCCGAGAGCCTCGACCTCCCGCAGTTGCGGCTGCCATACCTGTTCAGCCCCGAGCTGGGCCCCGCCCAGATCGAGACGTTGGCCGCGGCGCTTGCCGACGCGGTGACGAACGTGGAGATGGCTTCTTGACGCTGGCACCCTTGACGCGCACGCGGCGGGTGATCGTGTGTTGTGGGTCGGGCGGCGTCGGAAAGACCACGACGGCGGCCGTCCTCGCGCTCGAGGGCGCGCGCCAAGGTCGACGTGCCGTCGTCGTCACCATCGACCCGGCGAAGCGGCTGGCCGACGCCCTCGGCCTGGAGACGTTGTCCGACACACCGACCCGCATCGAAGGCGACTGGCCGGGCGAGCTGTGGGCTCTCATGCTCGACACCAAGAGCACGTTCGACGCCCTCGTGCTCAAGTACGCGCCGTCGGCCGGTCAAGCAGACGGCATCCTGCGCAACCGCTTCTACCGCAACATCTCCTCGGCGCTCTCGGGCACGCAGGAGTACATGGCGATGGAGAAGCTCTACGAGCTCCACGAAGAGGGAGGGTTCGAGCTCGTCGTCGTCGACACACCGCCGACACGCAACGCCCTCGACTTCATCGACGCTCCCCGCCGGCTTACGCACTTCCTCGACAACCGACTGTTCCGCTGGATGATGATGCCGACGCGCGCCTATCTCAAGGCCGCTGGCGTCGCCACCCGCACGTTGCTGCGCGTGATCTCGCGCGGCGTTGGGTCCGATGTCGTGCAGGACGCGGTGGCGTTCTTTCAGGCGTTCGAGGGCATGGAGGACGGCTTCCGTCAGCGCGCCGAGCGGGTGCTGCACCTGCTCTCGGACCCCGCCACCGCCTTCCTTCTGGTGACGACGCCCCGTGCCGACGCCCTCGAGGAGAGCCGCTTCTTCGCGGCCAAGCTCGAGGAGGCAGGGATCCCCGTCGAGGCCCTCGTCGTGAACCGAATGCATCCGCGCTTCGCGCCCGCGGGCGCCGACCAGCTGCGCAGCCGCGCCGCCGACCAGGCCGACACCGACCTCGCCGGGCTGTACGAGAACCTCGCCGACTTCACGCTCCTCGCCGAGGTCGAGGAGGCGCACGTCACCGAGCTGTCCGCGCGCGTCCACCCGGCGCCGCTGGTCAGGGTCCCCTTCCTCCCCAGCGACGTGCACGACCTCGAAGGCCTGTCCGAGCTGGGCAAGTACCTCTTCGACGGCGACGGCGAACCGGCGCCGGTCGGCACCGCCTAGCTCAGGCGGGCGCGACCTCGTTGTCGTCGCCAAGAAAGGCGGCCGCCTCTTCGATCGTCTCGGTAACAGTCACGATGCGGTCGAAGCCCGTGGTGTGCAACAGGCGCACGAGGGTGGGCCGGTTGCAGCACACGGCGACGTCGCCACCGCTCTCCCGGGCACGGCGGATGCCACCGATCAGCGCCCCGAGGCCGGCCGAGTCCACGAAGGGAACAGCAGACATGTCGATCAGGAGCTTCGGTCGGGAGGAGAGCTCACCGAGAGCCTCCCGGAACTGCCCGACCGTGTAGGCGTCGAGCTCGCCGACCGGGCGACAGACGGTGTACCCGTCCGCCTCCTCGAGTTCGATTTGGAGCACTGACACCTCCTGGGCGCCTGACGACCACTGGGGGTCGCTGGCGCGGATCGTACCCGGGAACAGGGAACTACTACCCTCGTGCCCCGTGGCCAGCGTGCTGATCGCCAGCGACGCCAAATGGGTGGTCGACGAGGTCACCGCCGCCCTCTCGAGCGTCGACGACACGGTGCGTGACGTGAGCCGCGGCCAGGACGTGCTGCCGGCGGTCGCCGACCACGCCCCCGACCTGGCGGTGATCGACCTGCAGATCGGCCGCATGGGCGGCATGGCGACGTGCCTCGACCTGCGCCTCGAGGAAGGCGCCGGTCGCCTCCCCCACGTTCCGGTGCTCATGCTCCTCGATCGCCGCCCCGACGTCTTTTTGGCCCGCCGGGCCCAAGCCGACGGCTGGCTGGTGAAGCCGCTCGACGCCCTGCGGGTGCGTAAGGCGATCACGACGATCCTCGGCGGCGGCACCTACGAAGACGACGCGTACCGTCCGGTGACGGTCGTGCCCGCGGCGCACTAAGCGCAGCTCGTTCGCTCAAGTCTCAGTCGTCCCCTCCCGACAATCCGAGCAGCGTTCGGAGCGTTGTAGGAGACTTTGAGGCAACAAATGGCATCTACGCAGGCCCAGGTAGCGCACGTGTGGCGGCGCCTCGGCTTCGGGCCCGGGCCCGACGATGTTGTCAACGGCGTTGCTGCCGGCGGTGCTTCCGCCGTCATCGACGATCTCCTCGCGCGCCCGGCGCGGCCCGCGTCGGACTGGCTGTGGCCCGGCGGCCCCACCGGGACGGCCGTGCAGGGGGATGCCACTCGCCTGCTCGAGCTGATGTCGACGAGTCCCGCGCAAGTGCAGGAGCGCGTGGCGTGGATCCTGCAGGGCGTCCTCGTCGTGTCCTGGGGCGAACAGGTCAACGCGCCGGAGATGGAGACGCACATGAACAACGTGCGCTCGTGGCCGGGGCGCACGTACCGGGCCGTGCTGACCGACGTCGTCCGGTCGGCGGCGATGCAGTGGTACCTGTCGGGCGCCGGTTCGATGCCCCCGCACGCCAATCAGAACCTGGCTCGCGAGATGATGGAGCTCTTCTCGCTCGGCGTGACCCATCCGCGCACGGGAGCGACCAACTACACCCAGACCGACGTCGAGCAGATCGCCCGCGCCCTGACCGGGTTCTGGGGCGACTGGCAGACCCACGTCGTGTCGTGGCAGGCGTCGACCTGGGACTCCGGCACCAAGACTTTCCTCGGTGCCGACCGCGGCGCCGCTGGCGTCGACGAGGTGATCGCCGCCATCACCCAGCAGTCCAGCTACCGCTACTTCCTTCCCCGCCGCCTCTACCGCGAGCTCGTCGGTCTCGAACCCGACGGGCCCACACTCGACGCCCTCGCCCCGGTCTGGGGTGCCGACGGCGACATCAGCTCGCTCGTGGCCGCCATCGCCCGCCGCCCCGAGTTCACTTCTGACGCTGCAATCCAATCGCGGGTCAAGTCGCCCGTGGAGCTCGTCGTCTCGACCTGCCGGGTGCTCGGCGTGCAGGAGTTCTCCCACCTGAATCTGTGGTGGACCCTGAATCAGCTGCGCCAGCACCCCTTCTGGCCACCGAACGTCAAAGGCTGGCCATCGGGATCGCAGTGGCTGCATGCGAGCCAGTTCGTCAACTGGTCGGGGCCCGCGCAGTGGATCACGTTCTCAGACCCCGGCGACAGCACCGTCCCGCCCGCCAACCAGCTGCCGACGGTTCGGCGCCTGGCCTCCGAGGGCTCGAGCGCGACCGGCGGCGACCTGGCCCTGCAGCTGGCCGGCCTCTACGACGTCTCACCCCAGACCCTGTCCGCGGTTCGCGACTTCGCGGGCGCCGGCAGCTGGGACTACTACCGGGCGGCCACCACGCTCGCCCTCGTCCTGCAGTCGCCCGAGTTCTACGTCAACTGAGAAGGCTGGGACGCACACATGGCAAAGGCGATCGCTAGGCGCAGCTTCCTCAAGCAGCTCGGCGCGGTGGCGGTGGCGACCGCCGCCGGACCGATGGTGCTCGACCTTCTCGGCCGCGACGGTAAGGCCGACGCCCTCGCCGACGTCGCCAACACGACGCTTCCCTTGGGGACGCCGATCCTCGTCAACATCGCCCTCGACGGTGGCAACGACTACCTGAACACCCTCGTCCCCACCGACGACCCGTGGTACTTCGACTCCACCTACGGGCACGGGTCACTGGCGCTGGACCCCTCGACCACGCTGGCCCTCAACGGCCTCACGCACTACCGGCTCCATCCCGCCCTCCCGTTCCTCGCCAACCGTTGGAACAGCACGGGCGACGTCGCCTTCGTGTTGGGTATCGGCGAGCAGAACAAGCAGGACTTCAGCCACTTCGACTCGATGGACTTCTGGGCGACGGCCGACACCACGCTGCTGGAGCCGACGGGATGGCTCGGCCGCTACAACGACGCCCGCAACCCCGGCAGCGTGCTGGCATCGGTGTCTCTCGGCGGCCTCCGCAAGGACGCGTCGGGCGCGAGCGCGCCGGCGTTGGTCGTCAACGACACGAGCTCGTTCATCTACTCGCTGCCCGGTTATGACACGGCGCGGTTCCAGAACTCGCTGAACACCATGTCGACGATCGGCGGTTCGACCTATCTGGGTGAGGCCTCCTCGCTGATCGCCACGACCTTCGACGTCGCCAACCGGGTGCACTCGGCGACCGACCCGAGCGTCACGGGCGGCGGCCCGTACAGCGACGTGACCAACATGCTCCTGCAGGCGGCGCTGTTGATCCGCGCCGGGATCCCGAGTCAGACCTACACGCTGTCGCTGGGACCGTTCGACTCCCACGACCAGCAGTGGGCGATGCAGACCGCTCGCTTCAACGAGCTGAACGAGGGCCTGTCGAAGTTCTTCGCCGCCCTGGCGGGGTCGTCCCGGGCCAACGACGTGTTCGTCATGATCACGTCGGAGTTCGGCCGCCAGGCCACGTCGAACCTGAGCGGCGGCACCGACCACGGCCAAGCGGGGATGGGGATCTTCATCGGCTCGGGCGTCTTCAACGGCGTGTACGGCCAGACCCCCACGCTCGACCCCGGCGGCCCCACACGGCCGAACCGGATCTACGACGCGCTCAGGCCGACGATCGACTACCGCGCCATGCACTACACCGCCCTCAGCCGGCTGTCAGACGCCGGCACCGCCCAGGCAGTGCTCCGGGGGGCATACCCGGACCTCGGCGTGTTCACAGCGCCCGCGCCCGCGTCGACGACGACGTCGTCGACGACCTCGACCACGGTCGCTCCTACGACGACCACCACTGTTCCCAAGACGACGACGACCACCGCGCCGCCCGCGAACATCCCCCCGACGGCGTCGTTCACGACCAGGCAGTCGAAGCGGACCATCTCCGTCGACGGACGGGCGTCGAAGGACCCCGACGGCAAGATCGCCAAGTGGGCGTGGACCTGGGGTGACGGGGCGACGGGCAGCGGCTCCACCGCCTCTCACGCCTACGCCAAGTCCGGCACCTACACGATCACCCTCGTCGTCACCGACAACAAGGGTGCGACCGGGACGACGAAGACCCAGGTCACGGTCTGACCCGAGTCCTCGGCGACAACCGGGCAGTAGCATCGGCACCCACCGGGGAGTGGCGCAGCTTGGTTAGCGCGCAGCGTTCGGGACGCTGAGGCCGGGAGTTCAAATCTCCCCTCCCCGACCAGCACATCCAGCGCGTCAGCTCTACATCGAGACCTTGTTGTAGAGCGTCACGTACCGCGACATGCCCGGCTGGACGGCGTCGAGGCCGGCAATCGGTGCCGGCTGGAAGCGTGAATCGGACGCGAGGGTGGCGTTCCAGTCCCGGCAGTGGGTGTCCATCAACCGGAACCACGGCAGTTCGTGAGCCGTGGAAGCCTGCCGGGGACACACCACGACGACGTGCTGTCCGATGTGGAGGCCGGCCACGAGAGGAAGCAGATCTACTGCCGGCGTCGCCGCGGTCAGGCGGTCAGTCGCGTCGCGCCAGTCGGCGACGCCCGGATCGCTGACCGGACCCGCCGGCGTGGCCAGATGCACCGGGACGTGCAAGTAGTAGTGCAGCACAGGCCCTTCCTCGAGCTGCGTGACGACGACGACGTCCGACGGCACGAGATACGGAGCCACCCGGGCCGCGAGTCCCTTCTCGGTGCTCTTGACGTCGGCGCGTAGCGGCTTGAGCGCTCCGTCGATGCGCGCCAACGGCTGGATCCAGATCAACACGATCAGGCCGAGCGCGACAAAGCCAAGGCGTGCGGCCCGGGCGAGACCGAACGCGGCAGTGAGCACGAGCGGAGGCAACACGATTGCCACGTATCGCACAGACCACGCCGGCGTGATCTGCGCCGCAAGCCATCCTGCTCCGAGCGTTGCCCCTGCCAGCAACGGGGCAGCAAGCACGGCCCGGCGGTACGCCGTGGTGCCGCGACG
>JAFASB010000553.1 GCA_019244985.1 Acidimicrobiia bacterium
ACCAGGTTGTCGACGAGCAGTCGCGGGCCGCATCGGCGGCGCTCAGCCGCCTCGCCGAGGACGCCAGCCGGGCGCGCATCGCCGACGCCGTCGAGGCCATGGCCGCCCTCCGCCAGGGCATCGAGGACCACTTCATCGACGAGGAGGACCGCGCCTTCCCGCGCATGGCCGCCGTCTTCACCGACGAGGACCTCGAAGCCCTCGAGCGACGCCGGCACCGGATGCCCAAGGAGATGCGGGTGATGTTCGTCGCCGCCGAGGACGGCGCCGCCCGCCGGGCCAACGCCCGCGACCTGTCGGCATCACTGCCGCTCGGCGACCGCATCAAGCTGGCGCTGTTCTGGCGCCGCCACTACCGGAAGATCGTCGGCCCCGTCCTCGCCATCAAGTAACTGCTGCATTCTTGCGCTGGATAACCGGACATAGTCCGGTTATCCACCCCGAGAATGGACTGTTGCGCTCAGAGCTCGACGGTCTTGCCGTCCTTCCATTGGCGGAGAACGAGGTAGCCGCCCTTGAGGGCCGCGTGGTCGTAGTTGCCGAAGCCCATCGTCGTGCCCTCGTAGCCGGTGGCCGCGGGCAGGCGCTTGACCTCCTCCAGCCCTTCCTTGACGCCGTCGCCGGTGAGATGGACGGCGCGGGCCAAGGCTTCCGCGACGAGGCGGCCGATGTCGTAGGCGGCGACGCCAACGGGGCCCCCGGCCGACCTCGGTGAGCGCTCCTTGAGGGCCTGGCGGCGAAGGTTGCCGTCCGACACGGTGTCGACGTAGGCCCACCCATCGAAGCCGGCCCGCCAGTCCTTGCGGGCGTAGCCGAACATCAGCGCCGAGTTGGCGACGACGGTGACGTCCCACCCGGCGTCGGCGATGGCCAGAGAGACGGCGCGCGACGCCTGCCCGAGGCCGAGGTAGACGAGGGCGTCGGGCTTGGCCTGGCGGAGGCGGTCGACGATGGCGCCCGCCTCTTCGGCGAGCGGCGAGATGGCGGCGCGGCCGAGGAGCTCGATGCCGAGCCGGTCACACGCTCCCTCGAAGGCGGAGACGTACCCGCTGCCGACCGGCGACTTGTCGTGGACCACGACGGCCGAGTGCAGCCCGCGCCCGCGGAGGTGCTCGGCGAGCAGGATCGGCTCCTCGGCGAGCGAGCCCACCTGGTAGTGGAACATGAACTCGCTGCGCGTTCGTTCGCCGCCGGTGTAGTTGATGCAGGGCACGGCCGCGGCGTCAGCCCAGTCCCGAACCAACAGGCCGTTGTCGCTGATCGACGGCCCGATGATCGCCAGCACCCCGGCGTCGACGAGCTCGTCGAAGTTGCGGCGGACGTCGTGGGCCGAGCCCGCGGGCAGGCCCGCGGCCTGGCGCGGCACGAGCTCGACGGGCCGGTCGAGCTCGACCTCGCTGAGCCCTTGGCGCACCGCCTCTTCGACGCTCGCGCCGCCGTCGTGCTGCGGATAGTCGTAGAGGATCCCGACGAGCAGCGGCGATGCGCTCATAACAGGACCGGACGATAATCAGCCCGTGCGCATCCCGGAGGAGCTCGCCGAGCGGGCCGAGCGGTTCGGCGACCGTGTGGCGCTCGACGTCGACGGTGGCGGCACACTGACCTACCGGGAGTGGGACGGCCGGGCCAACGCCGTCGCCCGGGCGCTGGCGGACAACGGGGTCATGAAGGGTGACCGCGTCGCCCTCCTGATGCACACCGCCGACGCCATCGAGTTCGGGATCGGCTACGTCGCCGCCCACCGGGCGGGCGCCGCTGCGGTGCCGATCAACCCGCGCTACGCAAAGCGGGAGATCGACCATGTCGTCGAGGACTGCTCGCCGCGCCTCGTGCTCGACGCCGAAGGACTGAGAAAGCTCGAGACGGCTGGACAGGACAGCACCCCATTCGCCGTCGACGTCGGCGACGACGACATCGCCGACATCTTCTACACGTCCGGCACGTCGGGGCTGCCCAAGGGCGTGGTGTCGACCCACGCCAACGCCGCCCATCACTCCCTGAAGCCGATGGACGCCGGCGGCGTGTTCCAACACTCGATGCCGCTCGCCACCTTCACCGGCGTGCACGGCGCGTTGCTCACCCCGATGCGCCTCGGCGTGACAAGTGTCGTGCAGCCCGGCTTCGACACGGCGCGGTTCGCCGAGCTCATCGAGGACAAGCGGTCGAACTACGTGCTGATGGTGCCCGCCCAGATCCTTCTGCTGCTCGAGGCGCAGACGCTGCACGGCCGCGACACCTCGTCGGTCCTGGCCGTGATGTTCGGCGGCGCGCCCACGCCGCCTGCCGCCGTCGAGGCGCTGGGCGACGTGTTTCCCAACGCCGTCCTCATCAACGGCTACGGCCTGACCGAGGGCGGTGCCAGCATCTGCACCCTCCCGCCGGGTGAGGCCAAGCGGCGGCCGGGTTCGGTCGGCAAGCCCATGCCAGGCGCCGAGGTGGGCGTCGTGGACGACGACGGCGTCGCAGTGGCGCCGGGCGAGGTCGGCGAGATCGTGCTGAGGGTCCCCACCGGGCAACGGCGCTATTGGGGCGACGACGACGCGACCGCGCAGACCTGGCGCGACGGCTGGGTGTACACGGGCGATCTGGGCCGCGTCGACAAGGACGGCTACCTCTACGTCGTCGACCGCAAGAAGGACATGATCCTGCGGGGTGGCTACAACATCTACTGCGTCGAGGTCGAGGACGGACTGCACGCCCACCCTGACGTCGTCGAGGCCGCCGCCGTCGGCATCCCCCACAAGGTGCTCGGCCAGGACGTGTGTGCCGTCGTGCGACTGCGCGATGGCGCGCCACCGCTGACCGTCGAGGAGGTGCGCGCCTTTCTGGTCGACCGCCTCGCCGACTACAAGCTCCCCCGCCGCGTTGAGGTGCGCGCCGAACCGCTCCCCCGCACCGGGATGGGGAAGGTCGACAAGAAGGCTCTGCTCGCCGAGCTGGAAGGACCGTGACCGTGAACGTCGTCGAGATCATGCAGAAGGCCAAGGACGCCGTCGACCTCCGCCAGGTGTTCGGCGAGCCCTACCAGGTCGGGGACGTGACGATCATCCCTGTCGCACGCGCCGGTGGTGGTGGTGGTGGCAAAGCCGTAGGAAGCCGCAGCGGCGGCGAGGGATACGGCTTCGGCATCCAGCCCACCGGCGTCTATGCGATCAAGGGCGACAGTGTGAAGTGGGTGCCCATCGTCAACGTGAACACGATCATCAACGGGGCGTTCGCCGTCACCATTGTCGGCATGATCGCCTCGCCCCGCATCATCAGGTCTGCCGCTCGAGCGGCCAAGGCCCTTCGCTGACCATGGATTGGGACGCGTGGGCGAGGAAGACCGAGAGAGCGCTCGACGTGGCGGGTCGCGGCGACTGGCGGGGGTTGTTCGCACCCGGCGCCACGTTCAGCGACCCCAACACGCCGTCGACCACCGACATGCGCCAGATCTCCCGCGACACCAGGTCGATCTTCCCGGACTGGACCCAGGAGATCACCTCGATCCGCGGCGGGGAGGACTGGGCCGTCTTCGAGTGGATCGGGCGCGCCACCTACGACGGCGATCCCGGCCGCGGCGCGCCCATCGAGATGCACGGGGCGACGATCGTCGAGGTCGATGCCGACGGTCTGGTGACCATGTGGCGCGACTACCTCGACCGCAAGGAGCCCG
>JAFASB010000006.1 GCA_019244985.1 Acidimicrobiia bacterium
CCTCGACAACGGCCGGACAGCTCTTCAGGGGGAAGTGCGACTTACAACGATGTAACTCTACCAAGGGGGTGTGACAAGCACTCCCGCTGCAGCGAGATTCTTTGCGGCCTATCAGCCTGAACCGAACCCGATGCGACCGTTCGAGCGCACGTTCTTCTCCGCACAATCGAGGTCCTAAGACCATCGTCCAATGTTGCTTTCGCGAGTTCCGTCCGATGGAGAACCACACACACTACCACTTCTTCGGGAGGAACCCATGATCAAGAGCAGGCGTCTGGCGGCGGCCGTGGTGATCACTGCCGGGCTCGCTGTTGTCAGCAGCGGCGGTGCCGCCTTCGCATCGTCGCACGGCGGGTCATCGCCGAGCTCCAGCAGTGGTCACCATCAGCGCGGCAAAGGGCCGGGCGGTCCGTCGTCGACCACGTCCTCCACAACAGTTGCCCGGAGCACCTCGACGACGGAGGTCGAAGTCGAGGACGGCGCCGGCCACACTTGATTCCGGGCGCCCCTCGGTTTGGAGCGCTGGCCCTGCTCTGTGAGCCTGCGGGTCTTCCGTCAGACTGCGACTGTGGTCAGCATCCTCCTGTCGGTCACGTTCGCGTGTGGTGTCCTCATAGCTGTCGCCCACGTCTTGAACCGGCCATTCGTTGCCCCCGTCTATGACGTGGTGGCGAATCTCACGGCCTTCGCCTGTGCGGTCGCCGCCTCGGTCCTGCTCGATCACCCAATCCCTGCGGTGCTGTCCGGCGTCGCCATCGTGTGCTGGCTCGTCCTCGCACGGCGAACGGTCATCGATCGCCGCGAACGGCGTGCGGCAGTGTCGACGAGGGACTCGGAGTAGTCGTCGCCTTTGCGGGCATGCGCCGGGCGACAGTCGTCGAATGACGACTGGCGACATTCTGGGGCTGCACCACATCAAGGTGCCCGTCACCGACCTCGCCCGTAGCCGGCTCTGGTACGAGCGGGTATTCGAGGTTGAGCCGCAAATCGAGTTCCCCGACGACGAGCTGAACGTGGAACATTCGCCGGTGATCGAAGCGACGGTCGGCTGGATGATGTCGTTCAAGGACCCCGATGGCTTGGAGCTCCGCTTCTACACCGCGGACCGCCACGGTGACACGCCAAGGCCGAGCCCAGGCGCCGGCCGTGTCGTGAACTGATGCGGTGCCCCGCGGCGCGCCGCGAGGTGTCGACCGCGGCGGAGTGGGGGAAGTCATTGCACGTGGCGACGAGCATCGCCCACCGGGCGCGAAAGGGACGGCGGCACATCGAGCGAAGCCGCGCCCTCGAAGTGGCCGGCCGTGTCGGGCTGTCGGCTCGCGGGGTCGTCTACTGCGTCGCCGCCGTCCTGGCTGTGCAGATCGCGTTGGGTCAAGGAGGCCGAGCCGACCGCCAGGGCGCGCTCAAGAGCGTGGCGGACGAGCCCCTCGGTCACGTCCTCGTCGTCATCCTCGCAGCAGGATTCGCGGCGTATGCGCTGTGGCGCTTCGCCAAGGCGGCAACCGGCGCCGGCGAGGGCAAAGGCCGCGAGACCGGCGGCAAGGGCATCGCCAAGCGTCTGGCCGACGTCGGGCGTGGCGCCATCTACGTCGGCTTCCTCTTCACCGCTATCCGGCTCCTGGCCACTGGCACGGCGGGTGGCGGCAGCGATCAAGAAGCCAAGACGTGGTCGGCGCGACTGATGGCCCACGACGGGGGGCAGTGGGCCGTCCTGCTTGGCGGTGCGATCGTGATGGCCGTCGGCGCCGTCCTCATCGTTCGCGCCTTCGCCCAGAAGTTCGAAGACCACCTCGACCTGCGGCAGATGAACCGATGGGAGCGTGACTGGCTCCCCCGCCTGGGAATCGTCGGGTACGGAGCTCGCGGTGCTGTCGCCGTGCTCATCGGCGTCTTTGTCATCCAGGCCGCCGTGGCGTTCGACCCCAAGAAGGCGGTCGGCGTCGACGGCGCCCTCAAGCGCTTGGCCGGAGAACCGTACGGGGCGCTTCTCCTCGCACTGGTGGCCCTCGGCCTCCTTTCGTTTGGCGTGTTCTCCTTCGTCGAGGCCCGCTGGCGCAAGGTCCTGGAGGACTAGCCCGTCGAAGTTCTCATCGGTCCTGTCGATCGACGGCCCTCGCGATCGTGTAGGGGGCGAGGAGCCAGAGAGACTGGCACGACGATCGTCAGGAGCGAGCAATGGGAGCCATCGCAGTGCACGAGTTCATGAGCCTCGACGGCGTCGTCGACGCGCCGACGTGGACGGCCGAGTACGGCTTCGATCCCAGGATGGGCGAGGCCATCGCCTCGGCAATGGCGGCGTGCAACGCCATCCTGCTCGGCCGGACGACCTACGCGATGTTCGAGCCGGCGTGGTCGAACCGGACCGTCGAGGACGACCCCGGTGCGCCGTTCTTCAACGACACCACCAAGTACGTCGTCTCCGGAACACTGACCGACCCGACGTGGCAGAACTCCACGGTTATCGGGGCGTACGACCGCGAGACCATTCGGCGCCTCAAGGACGAGGTCGACGGCGGGCTCTACGTGAGCGGAAGCCCGACGCTCGTGCGGGCGATGCTCGCCGACGGGCTGGTCGACGACCTCCACCTGTTCGTCTACCCGTTGACGCGAGGAGGAGGGCCGCGACTGTTCCCCGAGAACTCGACCCTCAAGCTGTCGTTGGCAACGAGTGAGGCGTACGACAACGGCGTCGCCTACCTGCATTACCGGGCGGTCGGCTGATCCGGAATGCTGTAGGTCATGCGATTCGAGCTGATGGCCCATGGCGCCCCGCTCCGGCGGATGCAGGACCTCGCCCGGGACGCCGCGGCGGCCGGCTTCGACGGCGTCGTCGTCACCGAGGGAGCGCGCACCGCATACCTCACGTGCGCGGCGGTGGCACTCGCCGCTGACATCGACATCAGCACGGGGATCGCTGTGGCGTTCCCCCGTAGCCCGATGGTCACGGCCCAGTCGGCGTGGGAGCTGGCGGAGCTCTCGCAGGGACGCTTCCGGCTCGGCATCGGCACCCAGGTGCGCGCCCACATCGAACGCCGCTACGCCGAAATGTTCGACCCGCCGGGCCCACGCCTCCGCGAGTACGTGCAGGCGCTGCGGGCGATCTTCGCCGCCTTCCGCGGGCAGACACCGCTCGAGTTCTCAGGCACGTACTGGTCGTTCTCGCTGCTGCCCGCTCAGTGGTCGCCCGGTCCCATCGACGTCGACAACCCCCCGATCGACATCGCCGCCGTCAGCCCGTGGATGCTGCGCATGGCCGGCGAAGTCGCCGACGGCGTGCACGTCCATCCGCTCAACTCACCGACGTACCTGCGGGAGACAGTGGTCCCGAGCGTCGCCGAGGGCGCCCGGCGGGCCGGACGCGATGCGACACACGTTGAGTTGGCCGTCCCGGTGTTCACCGCTGCTGGGGACACCGACGAGGAGCAGCAGCGCTGGTGGGAGATGGCGCGTGCGCAGGTTGCGTTCTACGGCTCGACCCCGAACTACGCCTTCATCTTCGACCAGCTCGGATACGAGGGCACCACCGCGAAGATCCGCGAGCGGCAGAAGGCCAGTGACTTCGCGGGGATGGCGAACGTTCTCGACGACGACCTGCTCGCCCACTTCGTGGTGCGCGGTACGT
>JAFASB010000054.1 GCA_019244985.1 Acidimicrobiia bacterium
ACGACGGCGGTCGTCGCACACGGCCTGTTGAACTCACTGGCTGCGGTGTCAGGGACGGCCGCGATGCTCCTGAATCATTGGGAGCTCGTCACCGACGATCCCGAACACGCGCGCGAGCTGCTGGCGCGCATCGTGCGTCAGACTTCGATGGCGGCCGGGGTGCTCGAAGATCTCGTGCGCGGCCTGCCGCCCGACGTGGCGTCAACCCTCGCGGCGATTGAGCGCTAGCGCGGCCACGAGCGTCGCGACGCCGCCGGCCATCGCCACGAACACGCCCGGTCCGTAGTTCACGCTGACGATCTGTGAGGCGGCGTCCTTGACCGTCTTCTGGTCGATGCCCAGGTTGCCCAGCAGGCCGCTGACGCCCGAGTCCTTGATGGCGCTCGTCACCCCGGCGAAGAAGTCGGTGGGAGCGTTGTTGATCTGGATCAGCGCGTAGATCCCGAGCCCGATGGCGGCCACGCCGAACAGGGCCCACGCCCCGCGGACGAACCGTCGGGGGAGCCTGGCGAAGGAGCCGACGAGGACGGCGACGACCCCGACGGCCAGAACGATCACCGCCACGCCGGCCGACGAGTCGGTGCCCTTCTCGGAGATCGTCCCGATCCCGATATCGAGCGAACCCCAGACCAGGAACGCGCTGACGACGAGGAGGACGGCGCCCGCGAGCGCGGCGACCAGCGCTACCGCCGAAGGTCGTGTCCGCCGCTCCGCCACCGGCGCATCATGGCAGACCGGCCGGTGGCATCGGCCGTGTGGCCGGTTTTCCAGCGCCGGTAGGCACGAGTGACAACTGTCATCTAGGCGCGGGAAGGCAACTCGCGTAGACACGACGAAAGAAGCATCTGCTGGGGACGCTCACTGGGGAGGCGACCGTGGTGTGGATTCTGGGAATCGCTGTCTGGGCGGGCGCGTCCGTCGTGACGGCGTTGACGTTGGGCCCGGTGATGGGGCGTGTCGGTCGGCGGGACGCGCCGGCAGAACCGATTTCCGACGAGGCGCCCGAACGCGCGCAGCCCACCGCGGTCGGGGGCTAGCGCGGGACCTCACTCCATGCGCTCTGGCGGTCGTGGGTGCCATAGAGGACCCCCTACGACCGCCAGAACGTCCAAGCGGGGTGCGCCCCCAGGGATTCGAACCCTGAACCTGCGGATTAAGAGTCCGTTGCTCTGCCATTGAGCTAGAGGCGCAGACGCATGATCGTACTGGGGTCGCCGCGCCGGCCCCGTCAGTTGGGAAGGACGGTCAGGCTGCGGTCTGCTCGACGATGAAGTCGACGACGTCTTCCGTGCGGCCCCGCTCGCTGAAGGCCTTCCGCTGACGCACGGCGCCGGTGCCTTGGTCGAACATCCGCGTCACTCCGGCTGCGACGAGCTGCCAATCTCCGGCGCTCTCGAGCGCCGGCCGTAGGTGGGCGAGGAAGGCGTCGACGACGTCTCGTGCCGGAGCGGCCTGTCGCCCGGCGACGTCGATGAGGTCTGCACCCAGCCCGTAGCGCGCCGCGCGCCAGGCGGCTGCGCGGACGAGCTCGTAGCGTCGTGCCGACGCGGGCACGCCGCGGCCGGCTTCCTCGGCACACGTCATCACGAGCGCCCGGATGACCCCGGCGAGAACGAGAGTGTCCTCGACGGTGAGGCACGCGTCGGCGACACGGAACTCCAGCGTCGGGTACCGGGCCGACGGCCGGACATCCCAGTAGAGACGGGCCGAGGCATCTACGGCGCCGGTATCAACCAGGGCGCTGACGGCATCCTCGTAGTCGGCGCGGGAGGAGAACGGCTCGGGAATGCCCGAGACCGGCCAGCGACTCCAAACCTCGTGGCGGTACGAGGCGTATCCGGTGTCGACACCATCCCAGAAGGGCGAGTTCGTGCTCAGGGCAAGCACCGCCGGCAGCCACGGCCGACTCCGGTTGAGCACGTCGATCGCTAGTTCAGGATCGTCGATGCCGATGTGGACATGGCAGCCGCAGACATGCTGCTCGCGGGTCAGCTGCTGGTAATCACGTTCGAGCTCGATGTAGGCACGCTTCGGGGTGACCTGGGGCTGGGCGGGTGGGCCCGTCGGCAGGGACCCGCTCGATGCCAGGCGCGCGCCCACCGCTCCGGCGGCCTTCGCGACGTCTCGTCGGCGCTGTCGAAGCTCGAAATTCACGTCGGCGAGTGTGCGACACACGCTTGTTTCCGTCTCGATCTGCGAGCGCTGCAGCTCGTGTTGCGTGTGGTCGGAGGTGGCGCCGTCGAGTCGGCTGAGCACGGCGCGCGACACCGGCATGGGCAGCCCGTCGGCATCGACGAGGAAGAACTCCTCCTCGACGCCGATCGTCGGTGCGCTCATCCAAGGGTGCTACCCCTTACGACGTTGCGCTAGCCATCTAATCGGACTGAGGGTGACCGAGGGGACTTGAACCCCCGACCTCCAGGGCCACAACCTGGCGCTCTAACCAAACTGAGCTACGGCCACCATGTGCGGGGCCAGGATAGGGCAGGGCCTGCGTCAGGCCGTCTTGGCCAGGAGGCTGCGCACCCGTTCGACGAGCTCGATCGGGTCGCACGGCTTGGTGACGTAATCGGAGGCGCCCGCCTTCAGGCCGAGCTCGATGTCGAGCGACGTCGCTTTTGCCGACAGCAGGATGACGGGCGTGCCTCGAAGGGCGTCGTCGCCCTGGAGCTCGCGCATCACCTTCATGCCGTCGAGCTTGGGCATCATGATGTCGAGGACGACGACATTCGGCTTGCCCGAGCGCATCGTCTCCAGACCCTCGAGGCCGTCTGCGGCGGTGAGGACGTCGAAGCCCTCGGACTCGAAGCTCAGTTGGAGCATTCGCCTGACGACGGGGTCGTCGTCGACGATGAGGACGCTCGCCATGCCCGGTACGGTACCTGCTTTCCGGGGCCGCGATGCCGTTACCAGCCACCCCACGCGCGCTCCGTGGTACCGGTGCGGTAGCAGCCGAGGAGGTGGTCGAGCCAGGCGACGCTGTCGTCCAGGCCGCCGGGACGGTTGCGGGAAAGCCACAGCCGGCGGTGGGTGTCGATGAGGGGCTCGAGGTCCTCAGCCATCTCGTTGCGGCGGGGTTCGGGGACCGACGTGAGCCAGCCGTCGACCTCGAGACGTGAACGGGCATCGCGGCACAGCAGGCCGACGAGGGTGGCGCCGGCCCGCAGCTCGTCGATGACGAGTGCGCCATCGGCCCGCTGGGGCTGCGCCCGCCCGAGGGCGTCCACCGCGTCGGCCAGACCCCCTTCGACGCCGAGGAGGTCGTCAATCGTGAGCCCCTCGCTGAACGTGCGCCCGAGCTGCAGCTGGGGCCAGTACAGGTGCATCGTCAGCACTGACATGTTCCAGATCTTGGTGTTGATGACGAGGTAGGCGTCGCCGAGAGCGAGGAGCGCAGCGCCAAGCTCGCCGGTGGGATCGTCGAAGCGGTGGACGTCGAGGGCGGCGGCCAGGTCGATGTCGCGGTTGGCGTCGAGGCACCAGGACACGGCCGCGCCGTACGCGAACCCGGGCTCGCTCACCGGCAGGTACTGCAGGTGACCCATGTCGCCCCAGTCGGTGTTGAGAAAGCCGGCGGCACCGTGCTGCCGCGCCGACTCGGCCGCGCCCACGCAGTTGCCCTTCATGTTCGTCGTGCGGCCGAGGATCGTGAGCCAACTCGACGTGCCGGGGCACACCCAGAACGGGCGGCCGGCGTCGGCGAGCGCGCGCGTCCTGGCGTCGAAGGGATGCCAGTCGTCGTAGCCCCATTCGCAGACGGTGACCCCGTCCGGCAGATCGCCGATCAGGTGCGGGCGCTCGGCCACGATGTCGCCCCACATCAGCATCTCCCGGCCGTCGAGCTCGGGCAGTGCCCGCATGGTCGAGATCCACGCCCGGTACTCGTCGACTCGCTCGGGAGGCATCTCGAACGGTTCGTCGAGGCCGACGTTCACACGCCGGCCGGTGAAGTTCGGAAGCAGTTCCGCGAGCAGCCCCTTCACGAGCGACAGCGATCCCGGGTTCGCCGGATCGATCGTCGTCGGCGCCCGCCAGCGGCCACGCTCGGTCCATCCGTCGGGAAACATCGCCAGCGGCCGGTAGCGCTCGTGCTTCAGCCAGCGGCCCATGTGCCCGAAGCAGTTCTGGTTGGGGACGAGCTCGACGTGGCGGTCACGGCAGAACCGGTCCAGCGAGCGGATCTCCTCGGCGGTGAACGGGCTGGCGTGCTCCCACACCTCGCGGTGGTCGGCGTACGCGAACGTGTGCTCGATGTAGAGCTGGAGCTGGTTGACCTTCCACGAAGCGAGCCGGTCGACGAGCGCCTCGAGCGTCGCCATCGTCGGCACCTTGTCGCGTGACACGTCGAGCATCACGCCGCGTACGGGAAGGTCGGGCCAGTCCTCGATCTCGCAGACGGGAA
>JAFASB010000216.1 GCA_019244985.1 Acidimicrobiia bacterium
CCGCGCCGCTGCTGCTGCTGGGGACACCGGAGTGGCTGGCCCGGCGGATCCTGCAACGCACCCGCCTCATGCGGCCCGTGAAGTTCCTCGGCCGGCCGATCCCGAACCTCATTCAGTTCAACCTGATCGTCGTCCTCAGCCACTGGCCGCTGGTCGTCAACGGCACGCTCGAGGATCACCCGCTCCACTTCGTCGCTCACGCCGTGCTCGTCGTATCGGCGTTGATCATGTGGCTGCCGATCTGCTCGCCGCTCCCGGAGATCCCCACCGCCCGGCCGCCGACGAAGATG
The DNA here is from genome assembly GCA_019244985.1 of Acidimicrobiia bacterium. Classification (GTDB taxonomy): domain Bacteria; phylum Actinomycetota; class Acidimicrobiia; order Acidimicrobiales; family AC-14; genus CADDZP01. The sequence continues at coordinate 291 of JAFASB010000216.1, forward strand.
CTGTACCTGTTCCTGCAGGGCATCGTCCCGACCGTCCCTGCGTCGTTCCTCACGTTCGGCTCGACGCCGCTGTACCACTTCTACGAGCACGTTCCCAGGTTGTGGGGCATCTCGACGCTGACCGACATGCAGGTCGCGGGCCTGATCATGAAGATCGTCGGCAGCTTCTATCTGTGGACGATCATCGGCGTGATCTTCTTCCGCTGGTACGCCGCCGAGGAGCGCACGAGCGGCGAGGTCCTCTACTGGGAGGACGTCGAGCGGGAGCTCAAACAGCTCGGCCCGAGTTAGCCGGTCGGGGTCATTCCCACTTGAACGTGAGGGCGGCGGCGACCGGGGCGGCGACGGCCCAGGCCAGGAGGACGAACCAGTAGGCGGAGCCCGAGACGTGGCCGCCGCCGAGCGCGTGGTGCAGGGCGTCGGATAGGGCGCCCGCCGGCAGGGCCCGGGCCAGGGGACGGATGGCGCCCGGCAGCTTGCTCAGGGGGACGACCATGCCGCCGAGCAATAAGAGCAGCAGGTAGAGCCCGTTGGCGGCGGCGAGGACCACCTCACCCCGCAGGGTGCCGGCCATCAGCAGCCCGAGGCCCGCGAAGGCGACGGTGCCGAGGACGATGGCGGCGACGGCGGAACCGATCCTCGTGTCGGCCGGATTCCAGCCGAGCGCGACGGCGACGCCGACCAACACCGCCACCTGCAGCACCTCGACGGCGATGATCGAGTTGGTCTTGGCGCCGAGCAGCCTCGGGCGGCCGAGGGGAGTGGCGCCGAGCCGCTTCAGCACGCCGTACTGGCGCTCGAAACCGGTGGCGATGCCGAGGCCCACCATGGCCGTCGACATCACGGCGAGGGCGAGGATCCCCGGCGCCAGGAAGTCGACCGAGTCCTGCACGCCGAGCGGCTTGGGCAGGATGTCGACGGTCGAGAAGAAGATCAGCAGCAGGATGGGGATGATGAGCGTCAGCAGCACCGACTCGCCGCGCCGCAGCGTCAGCACCAACTCTGCCTTCGACTGCGCGGCCAGCGCTCTCACGACGTCAACCTGAGGAACACGTCTTCCAGTGTCTGACGGCCGGCGCGCAGGTCGGCGAGTGGCAGGTCGCGCTCGGCTAGCCACGCGGTGAGTGCCGCCACTGTCGTCGGAGACGCCGCCTTGGCGACGCGGTACTCGCCGGGTACGACCTCTTCGACGACGGCGTCGAGGTGCGAGCCCAACGCGCTGACGTCGAGGCCCGAGGGCGCACCGAAGCGGATCTCGTCACCCGCCGACGCCGTCATCAGCTCGGCCGGCGTGCCGCTCGCGACCAGCCGTCCGTGGTCGACGATCAGTACCCGGTCGGCCAGCCGCTGGGCGTCCTCCAGATCGTGGGTCGTCAACAGGACGCACACGCCGGAGTCCCGCAACTGGCGGACGATCGTGCGCACCACCTGGCGGCCTGCGGGGTCGATCCCTGCCGTCGGCTCGTCGAGGAAGGCGACGGCGGGACGCCCGATCAACGCCAGCGCGAGGGAGAGCCGTTGCTGCTCGCCGCCCGACAGCCGTCGCCACACCGTGCCCGACACCGAGGTGAGGCCCACCTGGTCGAGGAGCTCGACAGGGTCCAGCGGGTCGTCGTAGTAGGCGGCGAACAGGCGCACCGCCTCGATCACCTTCATGCCCGGATACACGCCGCCCGACTGCAACATCACGCCGATGCGCGGCGCCAGCTCGCCGCGCTGGCTGACCGGGTCCAACCCCAGTACCCGCACCGTCCCCGCGGACGGGCGGCGGTAGCCCTCCAACGTCTCGACCGTCGATGTCTTTCCGGCGCCGTTCGGTCCGAGCAGGGCCACCAACTCCCCCGCATCGGCCGTGAACGACAGCCCGTCGACGGCGACCAGCGAGCCGTAGCGCACGACGAGCTCGCGCACTTCGATCGATGGCGCCACGCAAACGGACGCTACCGTCGGGCGCATGCTCGACCCCAGGCGCCTGCGCACCGAGCTCGACGTTCTCAAGAGGGGTTTGGCGCGCCGCGGCGTCGACTCGTCGGTGCTCGACCGGGCGGCCGAGCTCGATGAGCAGGAGCGCCATGCCATCGCCACACGCGACGAGCTGCGCGCCCGCGTGAACGCGCTTTCCAAGGAGGTCGGTGAGGCGTTCAAGTCGGGCGACAAGGCGAAGGGCGAGGCCAAGCGCGAGGAGAGCAAGGCCCTCGGCGTCGAGGAGAAGGAGGCGGAGGAGACCGCGAAGCGTCTCTACGACGAGCTGCGCGAGGTCATGCTCCGCATCCCCAACCTCCCCGCAGACGACGCGCCCGACGGTGTCGGCGCCGACGACAACGTCCTGGTCCGCACGGAGGGCTTCGACCCCGACTCGTACGCCGACCACCAGCGCGTCCCCCACTGGGACATCGGCACCGAGCTGGGCATCCTCGACCTCGAGCGCGGGGCCAAGCTCAGCGGCTCGGGTTTCCCGATGTTCCGGGGCCAGGGCGCCACCCTCCTTCGCGGCCTCTGCCAGCTCGCCCTCGACAGCAACGCCGACGCCTTCGAGGAGATCAGGCCGCCCACCCTCGTGCGCACCGAGACGATGGTGTCCACGGGCCACCTGCCGAAGTTCGAGATCGAGGCGTACCACGTCGAGCGCGACGACCTGTGGGCCATCCCGACCGCCGAGGTACCCCTCACCGGCCAGGGGCGCGACGAGATTCTCGATGCCGACGCTCTTCCGATCCGGCTGATGGGCTACTCGCCGTGCTTC
>JAFASB010000342.1 GCA_019244985.1 Acidimicrobiia bacterium
AACCGCCATGGCCCCGACCAGCATCCTCCTGCTTATGTAAAGGCGAGCGCCCCATACGGCTCTCGCCAACCTCTCGTGCCTCCGGGCCGGGAGGTTTTTTTGTTGTTTGGAAGACACAGAAAGGCATTACCGAGATGAGCGACGACCGGGTGATCATTTTCGACACCACGCTGCGCGACGGGGAGCAATCCCCGGGCATCTCCCTCGACGCGGGGGAGAAGCTCGAGATCGCGGAGCAGCTCGCTCGACTTGGTGTCGATTACATCGAGGCCGGCTTCCCGGTCGCCAGCCAGGGCGACTTCGAGGCCGTGGAGGCCATCGCCAAGAGCGTGAAGGGTCCGGTCATCGCCGGACTCTCCCGCACCCACCTAGCTGACGTCGACCGCTGCTGGGACGCGGTCAAGCACGCCGAGCGGGCCCGAATCCACGTCTTCATCTCCACCAGCCCGAGCCACATGGAGCACATGCTCAAGATGACGCCCGAGCAGGTCATCCAGGAGACCCGCCAGGGCGTCGCACGGGCGCGAGAGCACACCGACGACGTCGAGTTCAGCCCCCAGGACGCCACCCGCACGCCGCTCGACTTCATGATCGAGGTCCTCAAGACGGCCGTCGACGCCGGCGCCACCACCCTCAACATCCCCGACACCGTCGGCTACGGGATCCCCTGGGACTTCGGCAGCATCATCAACTACGTCCGCCAGACGGTGAAGGGCGACTACATCATCTCCACCCACTGCCACAACGACCTGGGCCTGGCCGTCGCCAACTCGCTCAGTGGCATCAAGAACGGCGCTCGCCAGGTGGAGGTCTGCGTCAACGGGCTCGGCGAGCGCGCCGGCAATGCGGCCCTCGAAGAAGTGGTCATGGCGCTGAAGATCCGGCCTGACCAGTTCGACGGTCTCGACACCGGCGTGAACACCGAGGAGCTCGCCCGCACCAGCCGCCTCGTCAGCCGCCTCACGGGCTACCCCGTGCAGTACAACAAGGCCGTCGTCGGCCGGAACGCCTTCGCGCACGAGTCGGGCATCCACCAGCACGGCGTGCTCGCCGAGCGCACGACTTACGAGATCATTGACGCGTCCAAGGTCGGCCAGAAGGGCAGCCAGATCGTCCTTGGCAAGCACTCCGGCCGGCACGCATTCTCCGCCGAGCTGGAGAAGATGGGCCTGTCCCTCCAGGGCGACGCCCTCAACTCGGCGTTCGCCCGATTCAAGGAGTTGGCCGACCGCAAGGTCGAGCTCACCGATGCGGACCTCGAGGCCATCGTCGCGGAGGAGCTGGGCACGAGCGTCGAGCAGGCGTACCAGTTCGAGGAGCTCGAGGTCAGCGGCGGGACCGTCGCCGAGCCGCGAGCCCGCATCGTCGTCACCCGCGGCGGCGAGAAGAGGGAGGCAACCGCCGAGGGCGACGGGATGATCGACGCCGCCTGCAAGGCCATCAAGGCCGCGACCGATGTCGACGCCATCCTCACCGACTTCAACGTCTCGTCGGTCACCGGCGGCGTCGACGCCCTCGGCGACGTCATCGTGCAGCTGGACGCGGGCGGCGTGAAGGTCAGCGGCCGGGGCGTCTCCACCGACGTCGTCGAGGCCTCTGCGCGCGCCTATCTCAACGCTGTCAACAAGGTCCTCCGCGTAAAGGCCCGCGGCGACGACCGCAGGCCGGAGATCGGCCCATGACGAATACGCACGCCAGCGAGTGGCTCGACCCCGATCACGCCCAGGGCTTCCTCGACAGGCGTGAGCAATTGCCCCAGTTGGAGGTCGGCTACAGCGAGCTCCTGTCGATCGTTCCGGACAACCGCCGGCGCGTGCTCGATCTCGGTTGCGGGGACGGCAAGGTGATGTCCCTGATCGGCGGCTCGGGGGTCGCCGTCGACTTCTCGCCGCACATGCTCGAACAGGCGAGGGCGCGCTTCCACGCCGACGACGTCGAGGTCGTCGCTCATGACCTCAACGCGCCGCTGCCGGATCTCGGGACCTTCGACCTGATCGTTTCCGCCTTCGCCATCCATCACTGCCCGCACGACCGCAAGCGCGCTCTCTACGGCGAGGTGTTCGAGCTCCTCGAACCGGGCGGGATGTTCGCCAACCTCGAACACGTGGCGTCGCCGACGCCGGCCCTGCACAGCGAGTTCCTCGGCCTCATCGGATCGAGCCCCGAGACCGAGGACCCCTCGAACCAGCTCCTCGCCGTCGAGACCCAGCTTGGCTGGCTCCGGGAGATCGGCTTCGCCGAGGTCGAGTGCTTCTGGAAATGGCGGGAGCTGGCCCTCCTGGCCGGCCGCAAGCCGCCGGTGTAACCCTCTCCGCGTCCGCCGAGTCGAATGCCGTATGACTCAGGCGGAGACCTCTCTATTGACGCGCATCGAGAGCGCGGCCGCCGCGCCCAAGGGCGCCCTGACGTTCGTCGTCTCCGGTGTTCCCGAACGCGTCGAATGGGCACGGCTGCACGACGACGCCCGGGCCATGGCCGGCGCCCTCCAAGCCCGCGGCGTGGTCCCCGGCGACCACGTCGCCCTCCTCGGGCCGACCACGAGGGCGCTCGTCACCGCCATCCAGGCCACCTGGTTGGCCGGGGCGGCGGCTGTCGTCATGCCCCTGCCCATGCGTCTGGCGTCGATCGAGGAGTTCGTCGCTCAGACCCGGACCCGCATTCGCAGCGCCGACGCCGCGCTGGTCGTGATCGACCCGGAGCTCGCTGGCTTCCTCGAGCCCCAACCAGGCGACCCTCCTGTCGTCGGACTCAAGGAGCTCGAAGCCGAGCGCGGCGGGCTGTACGAGCGCCCGACCGTCGACGCGAAGGCGCTCGCCGTGGTGCAGTTCACGAGCGGCGCTACCGCCGATCCCAAGGGCGTGATGCTGCCCCATCGGGCAATCCTCGCCAACCTCGATGCTGCCGCCGAGGCGGGCCGCATGCAGGACGACGACGTGATCGTGTCGTGGCTGCCGCTGTACCACGACATGGGCCTCATCGGCCTGCTCACCCTGCCCATGATCAACGGCATCGAGCTCGTGCTCGGCGCGCCCCAGGACTTCCTCGCGTCACCGTCGCGGTGGATGGACTGGATGTCCGAGTTCGGCGGCACGGTGACGGCCGGCCCCAACTTCTCCTACTCCCTCGCCGCCCGCGCCCTGCGCCGGCTCGAGAATCTCGACCTCTCGCGCTGGCGCCTCGCCCTCAGCGGTGCCGAGCCGGTCGACCCTCGCACCGTCGCCGCGTTCTGTGAGGCGGGCGCCCGCCACGGCTTCGACGCAAGAGCGGTGTTCCCCGCCTTCGGCATGGCGGAGGTCGCCATCGCCGGCACGTTCCCCGAACCGTTCACCGGTCTGCGCGTCGACACCGTCGACAAGGCCGCGCTCGAGGTTGGCCGCTGGGCCGTTCCCGCCGCAGCGCGACCCGACGCCGCCTACCGTGAGCTCGCCATCCTCGGCCGGCCCGTCCCCGGTCTCGAGATCCGTGTGTGCGATCCCGCGACCGGAGATGTCCTCAGCGAGCGCTTTGCAGGCGAGCTCGAGATCCGAGGGACGTCGGTCACCCCGGGGTACTATAACCATCCTGTGGCGACCGCCGCCGCCTTTCGCGACGGCTGGCTGCGCACCGGTGACCTCGCGTACCTCGTCGACGGCGAGCTCGTCCTGTGCGGCCGTATCAAGGACATGATCATCGTCGGCGGCCGGAAC
>JAFASB010000428.1 GCA_019244985.1 Acidimicrobiia bacterium
CAGATACAACGGGACGGAGCCGACCTCGTGGCGGCATACCGCGGCCTCGACGGACTCGCCCGCCAACTCCAGACGCACGCGTGCATCCACCCGTGACACCGGCATCGATCCCGGGTCCTGGCGGGGGAACTCCTCGCGCTGCCAGCCGCTTTCGTCGAGCTTCTGATGGAAGTACCCGTGGTCGTAGAAGAGGCCCACGCCGACGAGCGGGAGCCCCATGTCGGCGGCCCCCTTGAGGTGGTCGCCGGCGAGGACGCCGAGGCCGCCGGAGTACTGCGGCAGGTCCTCGGACACGCCGAACTCGGGCGAAAAGTAGGCGACGGTCCTCACCGGCTCACCGTACGGGAGGAGCATGCCGAGAAAGAAACCAACGATGCGCCATGATCTGACGCCGTGAGCACATACCCCGCGATGGAGGCCGACATCCGTTGGTATCAGCGGGCCGTGCTCTACGAGGTCCTCGTCCGTGGCTTCTACGACGAGAGCGCCGATGGCAACGGTGATCTACGCGGGCTCACCGAGCGCCTCGACTACCTGAAGTGGCTCGGCGTCGACTGCATCTGGCTGCTGCCCTTCTACCAGTCGCCGTTGCGCGACGGCGGTTACGACATCAGCGACTTCTTCACCGTCCTGCCCGAGTACGGCGACCTCGGTGACGCGGTAACGCTCGTCGAGGAGGCCCACTCACGCGGCCTGCGGGTCATTGCCGATCTGGTGATGAACCACACGAGTGACCAGCACCCCTGGTTCCAGATGTCGCGTAAGGACAAGACCAACCCCAATGCCGACTGGTACGTCTGGAGCGACGACGACCAGCAGTGGTCCGACGCTCGCGTGATCTTCGTCGACACCGAGCGCTCGAACTGGGCGTGGGATTCCCAGCGCGGCCAGTACTACTGGCACCGCTTCTTCAGTCATCAGCCCGACCTCAACTACGACAACCAAGAGGTCCAGCAGGTGATGCTCGACGTCGTGCGCTTCTGGCTCGACATCGGCCTCGACGGGTTCCGGCTCGACGCCGTGCCGTATCTGTTCGGGCGCGTCGGCACCAACTGCGAGACCCGCCCCGAGACCCACGACTTCCTGAAGCGCCTGCGCAAGGAGGTCGACGCCACCCACCCCGGGCGCGTGCTGCTCGCCGAGTCGAACCAGTGGCCGGCAGACGTCGTCGAATACTTCGGCGACGGCGACGAGTGCCATATGTGCTTCCACTTCCCTCTCATGCCGCGCATGTTCATGGCGGTGCGCCGGGGCCAGCGCTACCCGATCACGGAGATCCTCGGACAGACGCCCGAGATTCCCGACGGGTGCCAGTGGGGCCTGTTCCTCCGCAACCACGACGAGCTGACGCTCGAGATGGTCACCGACGAGGAGCGGGACTACATGTACGCCGAGTACGCCAAGGACCCGCGGATGAAGCTCAACCTCGGCATCCGCCGGCGTCTGGCCCCGCTGCTCGACAACAACCGCGACCTCATCGAGCTCTTCCACGCCCTGCTGTTCAGCATGCCGGGCACACCGATCCTCTATTACGGCGACGAGATCGGCATGGGCGACAACGTCTACCTCGGTGACCGAGACAGCGTGCGCACGCCGATGCAGTGGTCCCCCGACCGCAACGCCGGCTTCAGCAGGGCCGAGTTCCCCCAGCTCTACCTGCCGCCGCTGATGGACAGCGTCTACGGCTACCCGGCGGTCAACGTCGAGGCCCAGCAGCGTGACCCCAGTTCACTGCTGCTGTGGGTCAAGCGGATGCTCGACGTCCGCCGCGACCACCCGGTGTTCGGCATCGGCAGCTTCGAGGTGCTCCCCGCCGAGAACGCGGCCGTGCTGGCCTTCATCCGTGAGCTCGACGGTTCGACGGTGCTGTGCGTGAACAACCTCAGCCACCGCGCCCAGCCCGTCGAGCTCGACCTTGGCGAGTACGAGGGACGCATCCCCGTCGAGCTGCTCGGCCGCGTCGAGTTCCCGAAGATCGGCGAGCTGCCCTACTTCATCACCCTCGAGGGCTACGGCTTCTTCTGGTTTGAGCTCGACGAGGCCCCCGCCGGAACTACTTGACGGTTGCCTTCATCTCGAACCTGGTGAGGCTGCCGTCCTTGCGTACCCGCATGGCGGCGGCAGAGAAGGGGTCGAGCCAGGGCTTGACGTCGGTCTCGTAGCGCTGCTTGGACTTTCCGGTGAGCAGGCCCTCGATGTACTGGCGGATGCTGCTCATCTGAAGGACCATCTGGAACTGGGTGCCGGGCTCGGCCGAGCCGAGCGTGTCCTTGAACGCCGACCCGCCGTCGAACCCACCGCTGCCCTTGGCCAGGCGAGTCAGGTAGTCCGTGGAACTGGCGAGGATGAAGTTGTCGCCGACCAGCGCCATCGCCGGCTGGATCCCCGTGCGGATCGGCGCCGGGAAAACGTCCATCGTGCTGCCGTTCGGTCCCGGACGCTGGTCGAGCTTCACGCCCAGCTTCTGCGTCAGGACCGAGTTGATCTTGGCGACGGCAGCCTGCGCCTTCGACGTGTCGGTGGCGCGGACGAGCAGTGCGAAGTCCGGCGTCGGCCCCGTGGTCGGCGGGCCGAGGGCGATCACCGTCTCGCCGTGCATCCACGAGAGCACGTCCTGGCGGATGTCGAGGCCGAGCTGCTGCTGGGCCTTGTTCAGATCGCCTGACGCCTGCGGATTGCTCTGGAGCACGGCGCCCAGCACGCTGTCGAAGGCGCCGCCGAGGTTCCACAGCGAGATGGCGCCGAGGCTGTCGGACGGGAGGTTGTTGGTGACGCTGAGGTCCCCACCGCCGCTGCTGCCCGGCGTCTCGATCACGCCGCTCAGTACGCCGCCGGAGCTGACTGCGTGGAGGTCGGCCGCCGCCGAGCCGATGTCAGGGATGCCGTCGAGGTTGATCCGGGCCTTGCCGGTCTGGCGGCTCAGCTCGGCCTTCGCCAGCGCGAGCAGGGCGTGGCCATCGGCCCAGGCCGTCACCACCCGGTCGCTGCTCAGCTTGTCGACCACCCGCGTGAACTTGGCGTCGGCGGCCAGTCCGCCGCCGCTGTCGGCCTGGCGCGCCACGGTGTCGAGCAGGGCGGTGTCCTTCTTCTGCACGACGATGGCGTAGCCCTTGACGACCTTGTAGGCGGCGTCGAAGTTCGGGCTCTTGGCCGCCTTGGCGAGGGCGGCGGTGGCCTGCGTGTCGTCCTTGCTCTTGATCAGGCCGACGACGCTGGGATTCGGCGTGTTGGGCATGACCGCGAGCGACAGCTCGTCACCGAGCCACGGCTTGACATCCTGGGTGTAGTCGAGGCCGAGATTCTTCACCGCCTGGGTGAGGGCGTCGTCTCGGGCGGCGTCGAAGGTTTTCTTGCTGGCCTTGGGGAACTTGGCCAGGATCCCGTCGATGTCGCTCTTCTGGGAGTCCGACGGGTTGACCGCGACGCTGATGTAAGCCAAGGCCGACGTCGGGACGAACGCGGCCGCCTTCTTCGTCTCGTCGGTCTTGCCGCCGCTGTTGCCACATGCGGCCAGGCCGGTTGCGACGACGACGGCGACGATCAGGGACCCGAGCGCTCGCTTCATGAACACCTCCCGTGGGCCGCCTGAGGCTAAACCGCCGGACCCCCCTCGACCAGCGATTTCAGATTCGCCAGGTTCCGGTGCCACACCCGTCGCAGGACCGGCGCCATCGCTGCGCCTCCCAGGCGGCCCGCCGCCCACGCCGGAAAGCGAAGCTCCTCCTCCCATGCGAACGATGTCCCGCCGGCCACGGGCGAGAGCACGAAGTGACCTGCGCCGGTCACGACGCCGACGTGGCGGATTCCCATGGCTCGAGGCGGATCCCACTCGGTCACGACCATCCGGTCGGTCAGTCGCAACGGGCCGACCTTGGTGTCGCAGTCGAACGAGGCGCCCACACCCGTCCTGGCGTCGGACGTGAAACGGATGGCGACCGCGTCCTCCATCCAGCGGACGTGCGACGAGATGTCCTCGACGGCGGCCCAGACCCGCTCGGGCGCCGCGGCGATCGTCTCCTCGACCCGGATGAACGTCCTACGAGGATGTCATGCCCACAGCCCTGTGGATAACGTTCTGTCGTGGCTTGGGACCGGCGGAAGCCGTCGTGGATCAGAACCGCCCAGGACAAGGCGCTGCGCCGCTACCTGGCGCAGGACGTCTATCCGTACTCGCCGTACTACCAAGTGCGGTTCGACGAGGCGGGCGTCGGCCAGCGCGGCATCAAGAGCCGGGCCGACCTCGACAAGGTGCCGCTGACCACCTTCGACGAGATAGCGAACCCGGCGTCGGTCGTCCTGCGCCCCGACGAGCAGAGCATCCAGCAGTACGCGCGGATCGGGATCGTGGCTCGCGTCTTCTGGGCCAAGCTCTGGCGGCGGGAGTGGGTCGTCAACCAGCGGATGATCGACCCGGTGTACAAGCCGCTGCACTGGCACGTCGACGACGGCTTCCCGATCGGGTCGTCCGCCGAGGACGTCGAGCGTCTGGCCGAGCTGGGACGGCGCTGGCTCGAGCTGGCCGGGGTCGCCCGCTACGACGTGGTCGTCAGCGTGCTGCCACCGGGCCCCAACCTGGCGTACTGGGAGCTCGTCCTCGGCGCCCGCCAGGCCGGCGTGTCGGCCCTCCACCTGAACCCCTCGACCACCGTCGAGCAGCTGGCGGCGGCGCGGCCCAACGTGATCGCCGGCCGCCCGGGTGATCTCGTGCGCCTGCTCGAGGCCGCCCGGCCCATCGAGCGCAACCTCGACGGCCTGCGCACGTTGCTCGTCGCCGGCGCCCGCCTCGACGACGGGACCAGGCGTCACCTCCTGACCTTGGTCGACGGCCAAGCGGCCGTCGTCGCGGCATGGGCTCCGCCCGGGGTGCGCGCCCTGTGGAGTCAGTGCCGCGAGGGCGAAGGGCTCCACACCGCTCCCGACGCCGAGATCGTCGAGCTCGTCGACCCGCTGTCGGGTGTGCCCGTCGCCGGGAGTGACGGCGAGGTGGCATGGACGGCGCTCGACTGGAAGGGCACGGCCTTCCTGCGCCTGCGCACCGGCGTCTACGGCTCGATCGACGAGAGCCCCTGCCCGGCGTGCGGGCGCACGACACCGCGACTGCTTCCCAGTGCCACGTCCGAGCCCGGTTTCGCCCGCGTTCTGGACTCCCATCCCAAGGTCCAGGCCTGGCAGGCCGAGCTGCGCAC